>DUTE01000068.1 GCA_012842235.1 Bacillota bacterium | reverse complement strand
TTAGGTGACGCTGACTTTAGGGTCAAAGGTATAAAATGCCAAAAGATGGAGCTTGGTGAGGCAGACTCTAAAGGAAGAAGAGCTCCTATACCAACTGATGAGTTTAATATATTCAATGTTGATATGGTTATTGTTGCAATTGGTCAAGGACCTAATCCTCTTGTTACAAGAAATATTTCTGGTCTAGAAACAGATAAGAGAGGGTTAATAATAACTGATGAAAAAGGCCATACATCAATTCCAGGGGTTTTTGCTGGAGGCGATATTGTCACAGGTGCAGCTACAGTTATCAAAGCTATGGGTGCAGGTAAGGCTGCAGCCAAGTCTATAGATGAGTATCTTTGGGAACTAAAAAATTATAATGGAGGGAATTAAAGGTGCCAGTCTACAGAGAAGATTTCACCGTTGAGTCCCACCGTAGTAAGGAACTTCTCCTTATTACCGATGAGGTGGAGGAGATATTGCGAACTAGTGGTGTGAAAGAGGGTATCTGTCTAGTTTATACACCTCACACAACAGCAGCCATTTCTATTAATGAGGCTGCAGATCCAGCAGTTCGTCAGGATATGGTTTTAGGGCTTACACGCATTTCCCCAAGCTTAATTCAGTATAGCCACAAAGAAGGAAATTCACCAGCCCACCTTCTTGCAAGTTTAATTGGTCCCTCTGAGGCTATACCAGTTGTCGATGGCAAGCTTGATTTAGGCGTTTGGCAGGGGATCTATTTTTGCGAATTTGATGGACCAAGAGTAAGAAAAGTATATGTTCAAGTTCTAGGTTAGGAGAGTGGGTTTAGTGGAGGTTTCGCAAAGAGCAAAGGGCATTGCACCATCAGCAACATTATTTATTACTAATAAAGCTAAGGTTCTTAAAAGCCAAGGTGTTGATATTATTGGCTTTGGTGCCGGAGAACCAGATTATGATACGCCTACTCATATTAAAGATGCTGCTTGTGCTGCACTTGAAGAGGGGTTTACCAAATATACGGCAACAGAAGGTATTATTCCATTAAAAAAAGCTATCAAATCGAAGCTCCAACGAAGAAATGGCCTTGAATATGATATTGATGAGATAATAGTCTCCTGTGGCGCAAAACATTCATTATACAACACCTTTATGTGCCTATTAAATCCAGGTGACGAGGTAATCTTGCCACTACCTTATTGGGTAAGCTATGATGAACAGATCCGTCTTTGCGGGGCCAAAGTTATTGCAGCAGAACCTGAAGATAACCTTAAAATAAATGGAGACACAATAAGACGTTTTAGAACTGAAAAAACAAAACTTCTAGTACTTAACTCACCAAACAATCCAACGGGTGTGGTTTATTCAGAAGAGGAACTAAAAGATATAGCTGAAGCAGTATTAGAGACAGATATGGGTATTATTTCAGATGAGGTTTACGAAGATTTTACTTATAATGGCATAAAAGCACAGTCTATAGTTAAAGTTGCACCTGAGCTTAAGGATCGCACAATCATAATCAATGGGGTCTCTAAAACCTATAGCATGACAGGGTGGAGAATAGGCTATGCAGCAGGTCCTAAAGAGATAATTAAGGCCATGGGTAATCTGCAGGCTCACTCAACATCTAACCCTACATCTTTTGCACAGATTGCAACTGTCGAGGCCCTTGAAGGTCCACAAGATAGCATAGAAGAGATGAGACAGGCTTTTTCAACAAGAAGAGACTATATCGCCGATGCTTTAGATAGTATTCCGGGAATAAACTGCTCGAAACCTTCGGGAGCGTTTTATGTATTTCCTAAAGTCTCAGATCTCTATGGCAAGACTACCAAAAAAGGAACATTGATTAAAGATAGTCAAAGTTTTAGTGCAGCGCTTCTCGATGAAGCTTTAGTTGCTGTTGTTCCAGGTTCAGCTTTTGGTACAGACGAATATGTTAGACTTTCATATGCTTGTAATCTTGATTCAATTAAAAAAGGTGTAGACCGTATTGCAAAGTTTGTTAATTCATTAAGATAATAAAGTTAAAATTCTGATAATGTGAAACTTGAAAACTCCTAGGTGTTAAAGATATACCTAGGAGTTTTTTTACTGTAGGGGTAATAGAAAAGCAAAAATCAAAAGAGTGAAAATATTCACTCATAAACATTATATTTCCAAAAGAACCATGAAAACGAATTCACCGATGAAGAGTGAATATACAAAACAAACAATACAAAATACTTCGGGAAATAAAAATAATCAATAAACAAAGAAGGGAAGCTACAATCCTCGGAGAATTATAAGACATAGAGTGCTACACTTACCAAAAAATGAAATCGATTGCAAAAAGATTGCAAAGATTTTGCTTTAAAAAGGGAGGGGTTAAAAGGTAAGAGTAACAGACAATGGGGTTAAGTAGTTTTGACGTGGGATTTTAGATGAATAAGGGGGAGTAAAGATGAAAAAAAGATCAATGGTAAGTTTTTTAATTTTGGCACTAATATTGACAGCAGTCCCAGCATTTTCTGCAAATGTCAATGTAGGTGGAGAAGTAAAGTATCAATTTGTAGCTCCTATTAATACAAGAGAGCCTGATGCAAGTTCTAGTACTGAACTTAACTATAGTATTAATGCAACAATCGACAAAAAATGGTCTCTAAAGGTTAATTATGATATTACCGAAACAGTGGTTGACAAAATTGAAATTAAGTACGGTGATAAAGGTTTTAATATTGCCGCTTACAAAAAACCAGGTGGCGATATTGGTGAATTGACCGATACCCACAATTTGTTAGTCTTCCCAACACCTTGGGGTGATCCTAATGGGTATATGCTTCGCGGTTGGGCTCAACCTTTTGGTATTGAAGTAGATT
>DUTE01000067.1 GCA_012842235.1 Bacillota bacterium | reverse complement strand
GTTTAATGGGGATAGATATTGATCGTATAATCTCTTATACTTTTGCAATTGGCTCTGCTTTAGCTGGAGCTGCTGGCGTAATGGTCGGTGTAATTTATCCACGCATTCAACCTTTAATGGGTGTAATGCCAGGACTTAAGGCTTTTGTGGCCGCTGTTTTAGGAGGGATAGGTTCTATCCCTGGAGCTATGCTAGGAGGACTTATAATGGGCTTGACTGAAAGCCTAGTTACAGCACTTATATCCTCAACATGGCGTGATGCCATAGCTTTTAGTTTACTTATTATTATTCTTTTAGTAAAGCCATCAGGTATATTAGGCAAATCAACAAGGGAGAAGGTGTAAGTATGGCCCAGCAATCAAAAGAAAAAATTAATTGGGATGGTTATCTAACCTTAGCTGGTGCCATTCTTCTAGTATTAGTAAATGTTTTACTAATAAGTGGCAAAATGCCAGCATACTACCGGGGAATCTTAGGTTTTGTCGGTATTAATATAATATTGGCAGTTTCTTTGAATCTCATAAATGGTATTACGGGACAGTTTTCTTTGGGGCATGCAGGTTTTATGGCTATAGGAGCTTATGTCTCAGCTCTTATATCTATCCATCTAAAGTGGCCTTTGTATCTTGCCTTGATCTGTGGGGGCTTAGCTGCAGCATTTCTTGGTATAGTTATTGGCTTACCTACTTTAAGATTAAAAGGGGATTATTTAGCCATAGCTACACTTGGTATGGGTGAGATAATTAGAGTTGTGCTTCTAAACCTAGATATCACCAAAGGTGCACGTGGTCTTACAGGTATTCCACGAACAACAAGTATTTATCTAGTAGAACTTGTAGCTTTTATTACTATTATTTTTATGGTCAATCTTATGAGATCTACTCACGGACGTGCTCTCTTATCTATAAGAGAGGATGAAATAGCCGCTGAGGCAATGGGAATCAATGTTACTTACTATAAAGTCTTTGCCTTTGCGGCAGGAGCTTTTTTTGCAGGTGTAGCTGGTGGATTGTTTGCTCATCTTATGGGCTATATTGCGCCTAAAAACTTTGACTTTATGCGTTCAATAGAAATACTTGTTATGGTAGTCTTAGGCGGACTTGGTTCAATTACAGGTTCGGTTATTGCGACAATTGTCTTAACTATTCTTCCCGAGGCACTAAGAGGTTTTGCTGAATACAGAATGGTTCTTTATTCAGCATTACTAATTGTGATTATGCTATTTAGACCACAGGGCTTAATGGGAACACGAGAGCTTCAAATTGAAGAAGTTCGCAAGATCTTTAGTGGTGGGGGTGATAAGGATGCCAGAGACTAATCTTTTAGAGTGTCAAAACTTGACAATGAATTTTGGTGGTCTTACTGCAGTTGCCAATTTAAGTTTTTATCTTAAAAAGCAGGAATTAGTAGGGCTTATTGGACCAAATGGAGCAGGAAAAACCACAGTTTTTAATATGCTTACAGGAGTATATACTCCCACAGAAGGGACTATTTCTCTAAATGAAGAAACTATCTCTGGCCTTTCCCCTAACAAGATCACTCAAAAAGGAATTGCCCGAACGTTTCAGAACATACGTCTTTTTAATGAACTAAGTGTTCTAGATAACATTAGAATTGCTTTTCATGGAAGATGTAGTTATCCACTAATACACTCTTTGTTTCTTACACCAAAGTTCTATCGAGAAGAAAAAGCTATGGAAGATGGTGCTTACGAGCTATTATCACTTCTACGCCTAGAACATCGTCTAAACGATAAAGCAAAAAACCTCTCATATGGTGAGATGAGGCGCTTAGAGATTGCTAGAGCTTTGGCAACAGGTCCAAAGATTCTTCTTCTTGATGAGCCAGCAGCAGGAATGAACCCCCAAGAAACTGAAGAATTAACAGGCTTAATTGCTAAGATAAGAGAGAAATTCGATCTTACTATATTTCTGATCGAGCATGATATGAGCCTTGTGATGAAATTGTGTGAACGAATAATGGTTTTAGATTATGGTATATTAATTGCCAATGGCTCTCCTGAAGAAATTCAAAAGAACAAACGTGTAATCGAAGCCTATCTCGGAGAGGAGGTCTAGCAGATGCTCGAAGTAAAAAACCTCCATGTTTACTATGGTCAAATACATGCCTTAAAGGGAGTCACTTTTGCGGTCAAAAAAGGTGAAATAGTGACTCTAATTGGTGGTAATGGAGCAGGTAAGACCACAACACTAAAAACAATATCCCGTCTCTTACCTTCTAAAGAAGGTGAGATCGTTTACAAAGGAGAAAACATAAATGGGGTCAAAGCCCATGATTTAGTTAAAAAGGGGCTAATTCAAGTACCTGAAGGAAGACATGTATTTCCTTTAATGACAGTTCAGGAAAACCTTGATCTTGGTGCTTACACACGCAGAAACAAAAAGGAAATTGGCCAAGATCTTGAAAAAGTTTTCACTCTTTTTCCCCGTCTAAAAGAAAGAAGAAACCAGCTAGCAGGGACTCTCTCCGGTGGAGAACAGCAGATGTTGGCTATGGGAAGGGCTCTTATGGCAAGACCAGAACTTCTTTTATTAGATGAGCCTTCTATGGGGCTTGCCCCACTTTTGGTCAGAGAGATCTTTGGTATTGTCACAGAGATTAACAAAACCGGTGTCACAATTTTACTTGTGGAACAAAACGCTAATATGGCACTATCTATTGCCGATCGAGGTTATGTGATCGAGACTGGTCGAGTAGTTTTAGAAGGTGATGCCCAAAGCCTTGCTGCCAATGAAGATGTTAAAAAGGCTTATCTTGGTGGATAAGGAGGAGTTTAGCTATGTTTGTTAAGCAGGTTATGAGTTCTGTTCCTATTACTATCTCTCCAAATGCAGGAATATTAGAAGCTGCTAATTTAATGAAAGAAAAAAATATCCGGCGTCTACCAGTTGTTAAAGGTGATAAACTTGTGGGTATTATTACTGAAATGGACATCTTAAAGGTGCAGCCTTCTCAAGCGACTACATTAAGCGTTTTTGAGGTCAATTATCTTCTTTCTAAGACCCGTGTTGCTGATGTAATGGCCAAAAACCCATTTACTGTAGCAGCAGATGCTACTTTAGAAGAGGCAGCTCTTATTATGCGCGAAAATGAAGTGGGAGGATTACCCGTTTTAGATGGCTCTAAATTAGTTGGTGTTATTACAGAAAGCAATATTTTTGATGCTTTTATTGATCTTATGGGTCTCCAGCGACCTGGTACAAGACTTACTATTGAAGTTTTAGATCAACCAGGAGTTCTTAGAGATATCGCTGAAATAATTGCTAATTATAATGTTAACGTAAGTAGCTTTGCCGCCTACTATCCTGAAGAAGGTAGGTCAATACTAGTAGTCCGTATTGATACTATAGAGGTAGAAAAAATCTGTGCTGATATCGAGAAAATAGGCTACAAGATCACACACATCGCTCACTATGGAAACAAATAGATGTATATTTTTTCCTAGTTAAGCCCATCCTAAAGTTGCTAAAGGGGGCGAGAGAGCAAGTATGACGGAGATTGGCAAGAATCAAGTCTATCACTGCCCTAGTTGTCATACTGACACAAGTCATACAGTCAAAACAAGACAAGCAAACTTGTATGGTGTCATTTGTAACAGGTGTCAAACAGCATCTCTAGTCCGCAAAGAGGAACTTCTCTTTTACCAGGATCTTTGGGAGGATGAAGTCAAGGCAATACTTATGAGTTTAAATAATCCAGATGACAAATAAACTCCAGGCGATATGCCTGGGGTTTTTGTTGTGTTTTAGGCAAAAGCCTAAAACGTTTATCTGACTTTTAAAAGCTAAAAAGCAAAATTCGTTTTTGAAAAAAACATCAGAACTAACCTTATGTTACCAAAGGAAATTAAGAGGTTTCTTGCTTTATTGAGACAAATAAGATAAAGATATTAATTAGGAGTAAGAAGTCTAAAACTCAAAAGCTCGAAATAAAACTATGCTCGTTAAAAAATCTACTTTAGCTACATTGCCTGCAAGCTAAATCTAAATTTTAAAATTGGTAAGATAGATCGATTTAAGTAAAAAACTCCATTAAAAATTGTCTTAACGTCTAAATGGCCTTTGCATTTAACCTTTAATTATATTAGAATGACACTGAAGTTAGCACATGAATGTGAATATGACATATATTTTATTTTAAAAGCAAAAGTTGGCTAAAAGATTTCCAAAGAATATAACCTAGAGTAAGTTAAAAGAGAAATTTTTTATTGATTTAATTAGGAATAAAAGGGTAATTAAAGATTAATGGGAACAAAATAAGCAGGATGCTTGGCTGTTTTTAAAGAAGGAGGCTAAACAATGGATGAACGTTTAGCAGTTGTTTTAGCAGAGTTAATTAGGAGCCTGCTAAGGGGTGATGGAGATTTTCCCGAAGAATCAGTAATGATTGCTCGGGCTGTGCATTTTGGCATAAATGAAAAAGAATTAGACATAATTGGCCCCCTTGTACTTGAAAAAGAAGAAGAAGGCCAGATATATTCATGTGAAGAAGTAAATGGAAGACGTGTTTTCTCAAAAAAAGAACAGCTCTTCTTAGATAAAGACAAAATAAATGCACTACTTTATCTTAATAATAAGGGTATAATTTCTGGAGCTGAGCTCGATGCCATTATGGTTTTTGCCGAAGGGTTAGCAAGAGACCCAAACGAGAAAGACTACTTAGTAAAAGCACTTAATTTAGTTTTAGCAGACAAAGCGAGAGCAGAATTTTTAACAGGTGCTATATTCGGCAATAAAGAGCTCTCAAACTAAGAAAGGAATGAGCCAGATGGCAAAGACTTTAGTAATAGTTGAGTCACCTGCCAAAGCAAAGACTATTAAAAAATTTTTAGGATCAAAATATATGATAGAGGCTTCGATGGGACATGTGAGAGATCTACCTAAAAGCCAATTTGGTGTTGATATTGAAAATGATTTTAAACCAAAATATATCACCATTAGAGGTAAAGGAGAGACTCTCAAGAGATTAAGAAGCCAAGCAAAAAAAGCAGATCGTATATTTTTGGCAACTGACCCTGACCGCGAAGGTGAAGCTATAGCTTGGCATCTTGCTGAGATTTTAGATTTAAATCCACAAGACTTTGTCCGTATAACTTTTAATGAAATAACCAAAGATGCTGTTAAAGAAGCTACCAAAAATCCTCGTAGTATTGACATTAATCTTGTTAATGCTCAACAAACAAGAAGAATTCTCGATAGGATTGTTGGTTACAAACTAAGCCCTTTTTTGTGGCAAAAAGTAAAAAAAGGACTCTCAGCAGGGAGAGTTCAATCGGTAGCAGTACGTTTAATCTCCGATAGAGAGGAAGAAATTACCAGTTTTAAACCTGATGAATACTGGAGTATTGAAGGTTTATTTAAAACAGAAAAAGGTGATCTCTCTGCAAAACTAGTAAGATGGCAAGGAGAAAAACCTAATCTTCCCAATCAAGAAGAGACCGATAAAGTTCTCAAAGCATTAGAACAAGAAAAATATAAGATTCTTGAAGTAGACAAAAGAGAAAGAAGAAGAAATCCTGCAGCACCTTTTACCACCTCTACACTTCAGCAAGAGGCCTGGAAAAGGTTAAATTTTGCTGCCTCAAGGACGATGCGTGTTGCACAAGAGCTTTACGAGGGTATTGAAATAGGCAAAGAAGGTTCCCTTGGTCTTATAACTTATATGCGTACAGACTCAACAAGAGTCTCAGATCAAGCAGTTTCACAAGCTAGGCAGTTTATTGAAACTACCTTAGGCAAAGAATATGTGCCCAAAAATAAGAGGGTATATCAAAGTGGCAAAAAAGCCCAAGATGCTCATGAAGCGATTAGACCGACTTATTTAGATAAGACACCCGATAGCCTCAAACCTTATCTATCAAGAGATCAATATAGGCTTTATGAATTAATTTGGTTGCGCTTTATGTCAAGTCAAACAGAGAGTGCTGTCTTTGATACAGTTTCTATAAAAATCGGTAATGACAAAGCTCAGTTTAATGCTTCAGGTTCTACACTGAAATTCCCAGGCTTTTTGCGATTATATCCTGATCAAGCCGAACAAAACTCCAAGCAAAAAGAGAAAAATGACACTAATTCCATATTGCCAGAGGTTACAACATCTTCAAAAGTAGAACTAAAAAAATTAAACAGTGAACAACATTTTACCCAGCCACCTCCACGCTATAGCCAAGCAAGCCTAGTAAAAGAGTTAGAGGATCTAGGTATCGGTAGGCCAAGCACTTATGCTTCAATTATAGATACTATTAAAAGGCGTGGCTATGTGGTTGAAGAAGAGAAAAGATTTGTGCCTACAGAACTCGGTGAGGTTACAATTGATCTTCTCAAAGAACATTTTAGTGATATTGTAGATGTGGACTTTACTCGTGAATTAGAGGAAAAACTCGATAGCATTGAAGAAGGAAATTCTTCACCTGAAGAGATTTTGAGAAATTTTTATGAACCCTTTGAAGAAGAATTAAAAAAAGCTGAAGCTAATGCTGATAAGGTATCTATCGCCGATGAGGTAACTGACGAGCCATGCCCAAACTGTGGCAAGTTCTTAGTTGTAAAGATGGGGAGATTTGGTAAATTCCTAGCTTGCCCTGGATTTCCTGAGTGTAGGTTTACCAAACCACTATTAAAACTTATGCCTGGAGTCTGTCCCAAAGATGGTGGCAACTTAGTTGAGAGACGTTCTAAAAAGGGACGTGTATTTTATGGTTGTGAGAACTATCCTGATTGCGATTTTGTTACTTGGCATGCCCCAACTGAGAAGAATTGTCCTAAATGTGGTACAACTATGTCTATTCGAGGTAGAGGTGCAAAGAAAGAATATATTTGTTTAAACGAAGAATGTGCTTACACCGAAAAAGCCGGAGATGAATAATAATGGCTACTTTCGTAGATAAAGAAACTGCCAAGAAATGGTTAGAACGGTTTATCTTTTATCTAGAAGTAGAAAGAGGTTATTCGAAAAATACATCGGCAGCTTATGTTAGAGATATAACAGAGTTTTTTAATTTTGCGGAAAAAGAAGAGGGGCTTGAATTTTCCTCGGAAACACTTAGGCAATTCCTTGCTTATCTTTATGAGCTTGAAAGAGAAAAAACGACTGTTGCAAGGAAACTTGCAGCACTGCGTAGCTTTTTTCGTTTTTTGCAAAAAAGAGATCTCTATGCTGAAAATCCTATAGAAGATATCAAAACGCCCAAAAAAGGTTACTATCTTCCCACTTTTTTATACCCCAAAGAAGTAGAAGAATTGCTTTTAGCCCCAGATACTACAACTATTCTTGGCAAAAGAGACCGAGCAATTTTAGAGATTTTCTATAGTTCAGGATTGCGTTTAAGTGAACTTGTGGGACTTAATCTCAATGATATTGATTGGGATGTAGGGTATCTTCATATTCGTGGCAAAGGCAACAAAGAACGACTAACCCCAGTGGGATATTACGCTCTG
>DUTE01000066.1 GCA_012842235.1 Bacillota bacterium | reverse complement strand
CTTTAAAAGAATCTATCTCTTTTAAGAACCTTTCTTCCCAATTCTGCTGGTGTTTTTGAGTATTAAATTTCTCTGCAAGCATTCGTGTCATACTGACTAGGTTATCAGGAATATTTGTCGTTCTGACCTTGACAAGTTTCTCTTCAATCTCAGGATAAGCAGTTTTAAGTTTTTTAATAAAAGGTTCATAGCCTGCCCAAATAATATGGTCTGCTTCAAGAACCTTAATAACATCTTGAGGTCTATAATCATATTCAGGTGGATGTCTTAACTCAAAAGGAGCAAGTACTACTACCTCATCTGCTCCTGCTGCTTCAGCAATAGCTCCAACCCAACTCGTTGATGCAACAATACCTTTAGCAGAGGAAAAAACGCTTAAGATTAGCAACAAGAAAATCAAATACAATTTTGTAGAATGCTTTATCTCCATTACCTGTCTACCTCCTTCTTTACTGCCAATCCTTCCTTGGCAAAAACACCTTTCTTAATAAACCTTTTAGCTAGTGTTACTACTAAAAGAACGATAACCCCTGTTAGTGTTATTGTTACTCCTAGAGGCCAATTGAAATATAGAGAAACAAGAAGCCCTAAAACTGTAGACGTTAAGCCAATAAGCGATGTACATAAAGCTGCTGTTACAAGACTACTACCTAATTGCAAACCACCTAAAGCAGGTAGTAAAATAATTGCATCAACAAGCAAGGCGCCAACAAGACGCATTGACACTCCAATTGCAAGACCGGAGATTAAAAGCATTAAATTCCTGACTAATTTACTTTGAATTCCTAAAGTCTCAGCCAACTCACTATTGTAAAGTACTAACTGAATCTCACGGTAGAAACACACTACAAGTATTAATACTACTGCAGAAACTATCACAAGAGAGTAAATATCTTCTTTTGATAGTGCGAGAATATTGCCGGAAAAAACATCAAAAGCCTCCATAGCAGGAAGACCTGCTTGATAAAATAGGAAAAAAGCTAAGGCTAGAGAGCCGGTCATAAAGAGTGCACTACTTAAGCCTGTATCTATCTTCAATTTATCTGAAAGAGGGCCTAAAAACCAAGCCCCGCAGGCAATAGCTAATAATGCTCCCCAAATAGGAGAAAAAGATAAAATCAAGGCGATCGCTGATCCTAACAGAGCTATATGCATTAGGGCAAAACGCATAGTTGTTAGGTTTAAGACAACAATAACGATACCTACCAAAGAAAGAATTCCCCCAGAAAGTAGACACGCTACTAAAGCCCTTACAAATACGGGATAACTAAAATAAGCTAATATACTCATTTTAAGCCTCCTTTAGATATCCTTCTGTAAGTGTAAAAACCCTGTCAAAATCCATATTGATATCTTCGTGTGTTATTGTTATCATTGTTAACTCTTTTTCTTTTTGCAGACTCTGTATTAGTTCAGGGATCTCTTCTTTTGCTTTTTTATCTAAATGGGCAATAGGCTCATCTAGCAAAACCACATCAGCCTCACGTACAAGTGCTCTTGCAATAGACATCCTTTGAAGTTCTCCTCCTGATAATTCAGCTACGTCTTTATTTGCTAAATCTTGCAACCCAACAGTATCTAAAGCCTTAATAACAGTTTCTTTATCTCTACTATCTGGCTTTTTTAATCCTTTATAACTCTTCCCGTAGCGGCCTAAAAGTACTGAATCAAATACAGTTATAGGCAATTTACCTATGATACGTTCTTGAGGTACATACGCCATCTTTTTCCTTGCAAAAACACGATCAGAAGATGACTTTATTTCTCTTCCCAAAATAGCTATACTTCCCTGCCACGGTTGATATAAACCTAAAAGCAGTTTAAACAAAGTAGTTTTTCCTGCTCCATTTGGCCCTAAGATAGCTACCGACTCTCCCATATTGACTGATAAAAAAAGATGCTCAAGCACAGTTTTTTTCCCGTAACCAAAAGTAAGATTTTTTACTTGAACTGCCTCTTTTTGAGTCATCTCTTTTGCCTCCTCTTGGGAAAGTTGAGTTGATCTTTTTTAGGTTATGTAAAGATTGACCCACTGTAGAGTTCAGTGGGTCAATCTTTTACTTGGTAATTCTATCTATACCCATATAGGGTCTAAGAACTTCTGGAACTATAATAGAACCATCTTCAGCCTGATAGTTTTCTACAATAGCTGCCAATGTTCTACCTATAGCAAGCCCTGAACCATTTAATGTATGAACAAATTCTGGTTTTTCTCCAGCTGCTCTTCTAAAACGAATATTGGTTCGACGTGCTTGAAATGCTTCAAAATTTGAGCAAGAAGATATCTCTACATAATTGTCATAACTTGGCATCCACACCTCTAGGTCAAACTTCTTAGCTGCACTAAAACCAACATCACCTGTACACATCATAACTTTGCGATACGGTAACTTTAGAAGCTGTAAAATCTCTGCAGCATCAGCTACAAGCTTATCAAGTTCTTTATATGAATCTTCTGGCAAAACAAATTTTACCAGTTCGACTTTATCAAATTGATGCTGTCTAATTAAACCCCTTGTATCTCTACCAGCAGAACCTGCTTCAGCTCTAAAACATGCTGTATAGGCCACATGATATATAGGTAGATCTTGGGCATCTAAAATCTCATCACGATACATATTTGTTACAGGAACCTCTGCTGTTGGAACTAGCCAATAGTCAGTGTCTTCAATCTTAAAGGCGTCATCAGCAAACTTCGGCAGTTGACCGGTTCCTGTCATGCTTGCAGTATTTACCATAAAAGGTGGATAAACTTCACTATAGCCATGCTTTTGAGTATGAACATCGATCATAAAACTAATAAGAGCACGTACCATTTTGGCGCCATAGGTTTTGAGAATAGTAAATCTAGAGCCTGTGATTTTGCCAGCCCGTTCAAAATCCATAATTCCCAAAGCGGTTCCTAAATCCCAATGGGGTTTTGCTTCAAAAGCAAACTCTGTAGGCTCTCCCCAATGGCTAACAGTAACATTTTCTGTGTCGTCTTTGCCATCGGGTATACTTGGATGAGCCACATTGGGAATCCCTAGCAAAATAGTTTGGATATTTTCTTCAATATCACTTTGCTTTTCGTCAAGCTCCTTAATATCTTCACCTAATCTTTTCATCTCTTTGATAATATCAGAGGCATCTTGACCTTTTTTCTTTAATTCGCCTACTTTTTGGCTCTCACTGTTTCTTTTGTTTTTTAGAGTTTCAACTTCCATAATTATTTTTCTTCTCTGTTCATCAAGACCTAGTACATCATCGATTATGGAAGGATCCTCACCCCTGCGTTTAAGATTCAACTTAAACTTTTCTGGGTTTTCACGCATTTCTCTAAGATCATGCATTTCCCAAAGCCTCCCTATACATTGAACGAGTGTCCTTATATAACGGGAACGCTTCTGTTAGTTCGTTGACCATCGATTGAGCTTTCTCTGTATCTTTGTCAATTAATGCTATATCGATGATTTTAGCGACCTTCTTCATCTCCTCAACACCCATTCCCCTTGTGGTAAGAGCAGGGGTACCTAAACGTATGCCGCTTGTAATAAATGGCGTTTCCGTATCAAAAGGAATTGCGTTCTTATTAACAGTAATCCCTACACCATCTAATAGATGTTCGGCATCTTTGCCTGTCATTCCTTTGCCCTTGACATCAACAAGTATGAGATGATTGTCTGTACCACCCGATACTAAACGCCAATCATGCTCAATAAGTGCTTCTGCTAAAGCCTTAGCATTTTCGACAATCTGTTTTTGATAGCATTTAAAGCTTGGGTCAAGAGCTTCTTTTAACGCCACAGCTTTTCCTGCAATTACATGCATTAATGGACCGCCTTGTATCCCAGGAAATACTGCCCGATCTATTTCTCTAGCATACTCTTTTTTGCAAAGAATCATTCCACCTCTAGGACCTCTAAGAGTCTTATGAGTTGTAGTAGTAACAAAATCTGCATATGGTACAGGAGATGGATGAATTCCTGCTGCGACTAAACCGGCAATATGAGCCATATCAACCATTAACATGGCGCCTACTTTGTCTGCTATAGCCCTAAATGCAGCAAAATCAATAATCCGAGGATAGGCACTCGCACCAGCTACAATTAATTTAGGTTTAGTCTCGAGAGCTATTCTCTCTAATTCATTATAATCAATTGTCTCAGTTTCTTTATCGACACCATAAGGAACAAAGTTAAAATACGTTCCTGAAAAATTTATCGGATGACCATGGGTCAAATGACCTCCATGAGCTAGATTCATACCCATTACAGTATCTCCGTGGTTAAGTACCGCAAAATAAACAGCTGTGTTAGCTTGAGCTCCTGAATGTGGCTGTACATTGGCATGTTCAGCACCATAAAGCTCCTTAGCTCTTTTAATAGCTAAGTTTTCAGCTATATCTACATATTCACAGCCTCCGTAATAACGTTTACCGGGGTAACCTTCTGCATACTTGTTAGTTAGAAGT
>DUTE01000003.1 GCA_012842235.1 Bacillota bacterium | reverse complement strand
CGGCTTCTTATTGGGATTATGAAGCACCGCTACAACAACTTTATCAAATATTTTGGCTGCTCTTGT
Source organism: Bacillota bacterium (assembly GCA_012842235.1). Lineage (GTDB taxonomy): Bacteria > Bacillota > DTU065 > DTU065 > DTU065 > DUTE01. The sequence continues at coordinate 1,517 of DUTE01000003.1, read as the reverse complement.
AATTATATCCACATGACCATTTGTAAGAGGATCGAAACTTCCCGGACAAACCGCAATCTTCATTGTCATTACCTCCGCCTAAAAAGAGAAATAACTGTTTCTCCGTAGGTATACTGCTTGATTTCTTCTAAAACATCTTGTTCAATAACTTCGTCGGGACTGTGCTCCAAAACAAATAATCCTCCCTCATCCAATAGTGGCATAACAAGCTCAGTGAGCTTTGTTCCAGCCATCAAATGATAGGGAGGATCGGCAAAGACAATATTAAATATATCGCCTCTCTTGTGGAGTTGATTAATTGCCTTGAAAACATCAACAGGTAAGATTTCTGCTTCCTCACCTAAAATAGACAAATTCTCTCGAATTATCTGCACCATTTGGCGATCTTTTTCTACAGCAATTAAACGTATAGCGCCGCGGCTTAAAGCTTCTATGCCCACGGCGCCTGTTCCAGCAAAAAGATCTAAAAAAACTGAATCTTTTACATACAGTGCGAGAATATTAAACAAAGATTCCCGTACTCTATCTGATGTAGGTCGAGTTTTCTTTGAATCTTTTGGTCCTTTAAGATGCCGACCTCTGTGTCTGCCACCAACTATGCGCATTCTAGTCATCCCTTTAAAGCTTGTAGGCTATAATACCTAATGTCCCTGGTCCTGCATGTGAACCTATTATTGGTCCTAAATCAGAACGAATTAATGAATCCATTTTCGGAAACACTTTTCTCAAGTCTTTTTCAAGTTCATCTGCTTCTTTTAAAGCATCACCTTGAACTATACCAAAATGTAGTTTTCTACCAACAGTCTCATCTAATTTCTCAACAATATATTCAATCAAACGCTTCTTTGCTTTTTTTCTACCTCTGACTTTTTCTACACCAGAAACCATACCATGTTCAATAGACAATATTGGTTTTATATTAAGCATACTTCCTAAGAATGAACTAGCTGTACCTATGCGCCCATTTTTTTGCAGATATTCTAAAGTATCTACTGTAAAACACACCTGTATATTCTTTTTCACTTTATCTAAGTGTGCTTTTATCTCATCGAAAGTGGCTCCAGTCCTTGCTTTTTTGGCCAGCTCAATTGCTTGCATCCCATAATGGAGCGAAAGACCTTCACTGTCAAGAACTTTTATATTGTAATCAGGCAAAAGGGAAGTAGCCATTAAAGCAGATTGGTACGTACCACTTGCTTTAGACGAAATATGATAACTGATTACAAGATCTTCGGGATTGGCAACTTTTTTGTACAGTTCTGCAAAGGCTCCAGGCGAAGGTTGTGATGTTTTGGGGATAATCTTTGAGCTACGTAGTTTTTCATAAAAACCTTTACTATCCAAATCGATCTGGTCTTTATAGACCTCAGTCCCGAAATGAACATTTAAAGGTACCATATTAATCTCTAGTTCGTCTCTAACACTTTTAGGGAGATCTGCAGTACTATCTATGACTATAACTGTTTTACTCATAAATAGTGCAAGTCCACCCCTATCTAATATCTGTTGAATGAAAT
>DUTE01000065.1 GCA_012842235.1 Bacillota bacterium | reverse complement strand
TTGAATATCAACGTTGTTATCGGCATGCTCGCCACCGTTTAAGATATTCATCATAGGAACAGGAAGCTCTTTGGCATTTACTCCACCTAGATATTGATAAAGAGAAAGGCCATAAGCTTCAGCAGCTGCTTTAGCAACAGCCAAAGATACACCTAAGATAGCATTGGCACCTAAATTACCTTTGTTTTTTGTGCCATCTAATTCGATCATGACTTTATCGATCATAGCCTGATCTCTTGCATCCATACCTACTATCTCTGGAGCGATCTTATCGTTAACATTGTTAACTGCTTTAGTTACTCCTTTGCCAAGATAACGTGACTTATCGTTATCTCTCAATTCAACAGCTTCAAAAGCTCCTGTAGAAGCCCCTGAAGGAACTGCTGCACGGCCAACAACACCGCATTCAAGTGTTACTTCAACCTCAACTGTAGGATTAGCACGAGAATCAAGAATCTCTCTAGCATGTACATCAAATATCATAGACATTTGCATACCTCCTTAATTTGCTTTACCTTTACTTATCTTAAACCTAGGGATATTACTAGGCACTAGGCTAGTTTAAGAAAACTTATTTGGTTGTTAGTAGTGATTCACCTGTCATTTCTTCTGGAGCATCAAGACCCATGAGTTCAAGAATTGTTGGTGCTACGTCAGCAAGCACTCCCTTTTCTTTTAACTTATAGTCTTTGTTGCTTACAAGAATCGCTGGTACCTCATTTAGTGTATGAGCTGTATGAGGTTCACCTGTCTCATAATCGATCATCTGTTCACAATTGCCATGGTCTGCAGTAACAAGCACTACACCATCTTTTTGTAAAATTGTCTCAACAATCTTGCCAACGCAACTATCAACAGTCTCTACAGCTCTAATAGCTGCTAATAAAACCCCTGTATGTCCCACCATATCACCATTGGCAAAGTTTAAGATTATACAATCATATTTATCACTTTCAATGGCGTCGACTACTTTACCTGTAACTTCGTAGGCACTCATCTCAGGTTTTAAATCATAAGTCGCTACCTGTGGTGAAGGAACTAGAATTCTATCTTCGAGGGCAAAGGGGGTTTCTTCTAAGCCATTAAAGAAAAATGTTACATGGGCATATTTCTCAGTTTCAGCAATTCTCAGCTGTCTTTTGCCTTTTTTAGAGAGCCACTCACCTAAAGTATTTTTATTTTCCAGAGGTGCATAAGCATAAGGTGCATCGATTTTTTCGTCATAGCGGGTCATACAAAGAAAATCTATTGCCAGCCTTTCTCTTGGAAAACCACCAAAGTCCTTGTCAACAAAAGCCCTTGTTAGTTGTCTAGCTCTATCAAAGCGGAAATTAAAAAATATTATTCCATCGCCATCTTCCACAGTAGCTACAGGCTTTTGGTCTTTTATAACAACTGAAGGGATAACAAATTCGTCTGTAACATCTTCTTTATAAGAATTTTCCAAAGCTTCTACAGCACTCTTTGCGTTATTGCCCTTACCATAAACAATGGCACTATAGGCCTTTTCCACTCTCTCCCAGCGATTATCTCTATCCATAGCATAATAGCGGCCAGAGATAGTTGCTATAGAACCGACACCAAGCTCTTTAATCTTTTCTTCAAGCTCTAATAGGTACTCTTTTGCAGATGCCGGAGGTACATCGCGGCCATCTAAAAAGGCATGTACATATACTTTTTCAAGACCTTTTTTTGCAGCAAGCTCTAATAGAGCATAAAGATGATTACTGTGTGAATGTACTCCTCCTGGAGAAACAAGACCCATCAAATGAAGGCTCTTATCATTTTGAACTACATTATCCATAACACGGTTGATTTCAGGATTTTCAAAAAATTCTCCTGATTCAATTGCTTTGTTAAGTCTAACTAGATCTTGGTAGACAATGCGACCGGCTCCTAAGTTAAGGTGTCCTACATTAGAATCACCCATCTGGCCTTTCATAATGCCTACAGCCTCTCCACTTGCTTCAAGCCTAGCTGTGGGATATTCTTTTTTTAATCTGTCTATATTGGGTGTTTTGCCTAAAAAAACTGAGTTAGAGTCTTTTTTAGGGTTTTCACCCCAGCCATCCATGATCAGAAGCATTACTGGTTTTGTCATCAACATGCCTCCAAATACTAATACTTAACTATCGCTGTAAAAGAATCTGTTTGTAAACTAGCTCCACCAACTAAAGCACCATCAATTTCACTTTGAGTCAATATCTCATGAGCATTATTTGCTTTGACACTGCCACCATACTGAATTCTGATTAACGAAGCTTCTTTCTCAGAATACATCTCTTTGACAGTATCTCGAATAATGGAGATTACACGGTTTGCCTCTTCACTTGTAGCAGTTTTACCTGTACCGATTGCCCAAATTGGTTCGTAGGCAATCACAATATCTTTGATTCTATATGGTTCAATACCATCTAAGTCACGAAAAACCTGCTTTTTAACTACAGATTCGGTCTCACTAGCTTCTCTTTGTTCAAGACTTTCCCCTACACATATAATAGGTTTAAGACCTTTTTTTAGCAAGGCCTTAGCCTTTTTGTTAACCAATTCATCTGTTTCGTTAAAATAACCTCTTCTTTCAGAGTGACCAATTATCACATACTCCACACCTAAGTCTTTTAACATAACTGGGGAAACTTCACCAGTATAAGCTCCCTCATCCTCAAAGTAGCAATTTTGAGCTCCTAGCTTTATATTACTGCCTTCAAGTTCTGCTTTTAAAGCATGAAGAGCCACAAAAGGTGGGCAAATTACGATTTCGCGGTCTTTTATATCTTTAAGTGCCTCTTTTAGTTCTCTTGTTAGGCAAATCGCCTCGTCGACTGTTTTATGCATCTTCCAATTACCTGCAATAATAGGAGTACGCATTTAATATCCCTCCTTGCTTTATACTCTCTTAACAGAGATAAATATTCAAAAACCAAAACCCCTCCCCACAGGGAGGGGTTGACCCTTTTACTTATCTTTCAGTGCAAAAACTCCTGGTAGATCTTTACCTTCTAAAAACTCAAGGCTAGCACCGCCACCTGTGGAAACATGAGTAACTTTGTCTGCAAAACCTAGCTGTTCAATTGCTAATGCAGAGTCGCCTCCACCAACAATTGTTATACCATCGCACTCAGCTAGTGCCTTTGCTACTCCTTTAGTTCCTTCAGCAAATGCTTCCCATTCAAAAACGCCCATTGGGCCATTCCAAACTACAGTTTTTGCTTTTTTAATTTCTTCACCAAAAAGTTTTTGTGTCTCGGGGCCAATATCAAGGCCTTCCCAATCAGCAGGGATAGCATCTGATGGTACCACTTTCTTATTAGCATCTTTAGCAAAGTCATCAGCAACTACTGTATCTACAGGTAGTAATAGTTTAACATTGCTCTTTTCAGCTTTAGCCATTAATTCTTTAGCTAAATCGATCTTGTCTTCTTCAAGTAAGGATTTACCAATTTCATAGCCTTTTGCTTTAAGGAAAGTATAGGCCATGCCACCACCGATAAGAAGTGTATCGACCTTACCTATAAGATTTTCAATAACACCAATCTTATCCGAGACCTTTGCACCTCCTAATATCGCTACAAACGGTCTCTGTGGGTTTTTAAGAGCTTCACCCATAGTCTCGATCTCTTTTTGCATTAAAAAGCCTGCAACTGATGGTAGGTATTGTGCTACGCCATAAGTTGAGGAGTGAGCTCTATGAGCTGTACCAAACGCATCATTGACAAAGATTTCGCCAAGTTTGGCTAAGTTTTTGCTAAGTTCTTCATCATTTTTAGTGTCGTTATAGAAACGTACATTCTCTAAAAGAATGATATCACCAGGCTTCATAGCTGCAACCTTAGCTTCCACTTCAGCACCAATGCAATCATCGAGTTTCAATACAGGCCGACCCATAATTTCCGAGAGACGAACTCCCATACGATCGACTTTCATCGCAGGATCAAAAGGTGTTTTGGGACGTCCAAAATGTGTCATGAGAACAACTTTAGCATTGTTATCTACTAGATATTGGATAGTAGGTACAGCTGAGCGGATACGGCGATCATCAGATATGTTACCTTGATCATCAACAGGGACATTAAAGTCTACGCGAACTAAGACTCTTTTGCCATTTACATCAATGTCCTTAACGGTCATCTTTTTCATAAACAATACCTCCAAAAAGAGGGCCCGTAAGCCCATCATTGGTAAACTTCGGGCCCTATTGTAGAAGCTTAGTTCTTCTCAGCCACAAATTTCACAAGATCAACGACTCTAAGAGCATAACCATATTCGTTATCATACCAGGTAACGACTTTAGCTAAAGTTCTACCAGCTTCGTTTTTCATAACATTTGTCAACTGAGCATCAACAATTGAGGAGTTTGGATTACCACGGAAATCCATAGAAACTAACTCTTCTTCACAGTATTCCAATACACCCTTAAGATCTGTCTCTGCAGCTTCTTTTAATGCAGCATTAATCTCTTCTTTAGTTACCTCTGCATCTAGTTCAACAACAAGGTCAACGATAGATACATCAGGTGTAGGAACACGCATAGCAAAACCATCTAGTTTACCTTTTAACTGAGGTAGAACTAAGGCAACTGCTTTAGCAGCACCAGTTGTTGTTGGAATAATGCTAAGTGCAGCAGCACGAGCACGGCGAAGATCCTTATGAGGAAGATCAAGAATCTTCTGATCGTTGGTATAAGAGTGAACTGTAGTCATAAAACCTTGCTTAATACCAAACTTCTCATCTAAAACCTTAGCAACAGGTGCTAGACAGTTTGTTGTACAAGAAGCGTTGGAGATAACATGATGTTTTTTAGGATCATATTCATTTTCGTTTACACCCAAGACAATAGTAATGTCTTCGTTTTTAGCTGGTGCAGTAATAACAACCTTTTTAGCACCAACATCAAAGTGTGGTTGTACCGCGTCTTTGCTTCTAAAAATACCAGTAGCTTCAACTACTACTTCTACGCCCAAATCACCCCATTTGAGGTTTTTGGGATCTCTTTCAGCAGTAATCTTAATCTCTTTACCATCTACAACAATCGAATTATCAGTGTAAGAAACCTCAGCATCTAAAATACCATGAACTGAGTCGTATTTTAGTAAGTGAGCTAAGGTCTTTGCATCTGTAAGATCATTAATTGCAACAATTTCTACCTCTGGGTCATTAAAGGCATGTCTGAAAACTAAACGACCGATACGGCCAAAACCATTAATTCCAATCTTAACCATATTTGGCTGAAACCCCAAGGATTTCAGCTTTCACCTCCTGTATAATTAAGAGTATATTGGTATCCTAACTCAAAAAGTTAGGTTAAACCCTTGTTATTCAGCAAGTTTTCTTGCTACTCCTTCATCAGTAACTAAGATGTCTATAGGAGCAACTTTTAAAAATGCTTCTATAGCTTCGGCTTTACTCATACCACCACCAACAGCAATAGAGAGACCGATATTCTTCAAATCTTCGAGACGAAGACCTGCTGAAGGCGTTGTATGAACAATATTTCCTTCATAATCGAAATAATAGCCAAAAGCTTCACCAACAGCCCCAGATTCTTTGAGCTTTTGTTGAAATGGCTCTTGCATACCACGACGCTGAGCCATCTCTTCGGCTGTACCTATGCCGTGAAGTAAAATATCGGCATGTTTTATCATTTCAATAACTTCATTAATATATGAACTAGTCAAAAGAGGTTTTAAAAGTTCTTCTTCTAAAACATCTGGTATATGCAAAAGCCTGTAGTTGCCTCCTAAGGCTTTAGCTAATTTTGCAGCAACTGTGTTAGCTTGTTTTTCAACTTCTTCTCCTAAACCACCTCTAGCTGGAACAACTGTAACTAATTTTGCCTCTAAGAGTGTACCCATAGAATCTGCTATCATGGCCATAGTCGTGCCACCAGATACTGCCAAAACCATGCCATCTTTAAGAACTTTTTCCAAAAGCCTTGCAGCAGATGTTGCCATCTCTTTTTTTGCTGTAATATCTTTATCAGCGTCTCCAGAGACAACAATAACTTTTTTCAGCCTAAATTTCAACCCGATTAGGTTCTCAAGATTCTCTATACCCCTAATCTTTTCAATGTACTCCTTTAGAAGCCAAAGTGTCTGAACACCTTTTTCGGTAGTAATAATACCCAAAGGTGTAGTCTCTACAAGCTTTTGTTGTTTGAGATTCTCCACAATATTTCTTACTATACGCTCACCTGTGCCAAGATAGTCAGCAAGTGCACGGCGTCCAATCGGTTGTAAAAAGTAAACAGCACGTAAAACCTTGTAGCGTTCATCTAAAAGTTCTTCAAGATTAGGTACAATCAACTGAAGTAATTCAAACAACTCATCAGCACCTGTTCTATCCATTGACACCCCAATCACCACCTGCGGGACTTTTTTCGTCCCACCAGTCAATATTTTGTCCCACTAGGCCGGAAAAGAAACCGGATATCCCGGTCTCTTATTATTATTCTTCATAAGTTTCTTCTTTCCTGCTATCATTGGTAATTTTTTCTGCTTCTTTTTCAATCTTTTTTAAACGGTAACTTACAGCTGATTTACTAATACCTAGGATATCGCCGATTTTAGCATAACTTGCATCAAAGTTTTCCTTTCTCACCTCGGCTACATCTTGTATAGTCCTTGGCATTTTTTTCAAAACACCATGCTCTTCGAGAATTTCAATAGCTTTTAATTGATTGAGTGAAGCAGTTACTGTCTTATCTATATTAGCATCCTCACAGTTTACTAAACGGTTCACATTGTTTTTCATATCTTTAATAATTCTAATATTTTCCATCTCTAAAAGAGATCGATGTGCGCCAACCATAGTTAAAAAGACAGCTACTGACTCAGCATCTTTTAAGTAGAGGAGATAATCGTTGCGTCTTTCCGTCAGCCCAAAATTTAAACCTGCAGATTCTAAAAAGGCTTGGGCTCTTCTAGCAAAGCTCTTTGAGCTTAACCTTATCTCTAAATGGTAAGCTTTTTCAGGATGTTGAATCGACCCACTGCCTAAAAAAAGCCCTCTCATATACGATCTTTTACAACATTCGTTACTAAGTTGTGGAACCTGTTTGTTCAGAATGTTATTAATTACAGTCTCCGAAAGAACATCATTTTCTAGGGGAACTCTCAAGCGTACTCTGTAAAGATTATGTTTTTTGAGTTTTGTTTCCTTTTCAACAATAAGTTCTGTAGTGCTTTGACTTAACTCTCGAAAATACGAGACTGTTTTCCTTGCTAAGCCTGCATTTTCTGTTTTGATCTCAATTGAAGGTCCTTTTGTACCTATATGCAAAGCTCCTGCACTTTGAATCAGCCCAAAAAGTTCAGCCTGCTTACACTCGGCATGAGATGGCTGCACACGCACCAGCTCACTTTTTACCTGCTGAGAAAAATTCAGATAAGGCACAACCATCTCTCCTTTTGTTTCTCTTTCCCACATATTCTTCAACTAACCAAAAAAGCCTGCCCATGGCAGGCTTGTCTTTTATCTCTTCGCTACATCAGCTAAGTTTTTTTGCCACCAAAAAGACATTCTTGGGATTAATACCGCTGTTATAGCTGCATTTATAAAAGATTTTAAAAAGTTAAAAGGAATAATTGCTGGTACTAATAGCTTAACAACTGCTTCTCTAGGCATGCCATAAAAGATAGGATTTAACCAAACGTTTAATAAAGGCATCACTACAGTCATCGCCAATGCTCCTGCCATAAGGCCTTTATAGGCACTTTTCTTAGTTCCTCTATAGATCATAGCAGCTGGCACTGTCAATAAGCTTGTTGCAATAATATGCATTATTACGCCAAAAACACCACCTGATGGGACAAAAAACCCCAAAAGGATAGAGATCGTTACAGTCATAGCCAATGCTGCTACTGGGCCAAAAAGCATCCCGCCAATGAGTATAGGTACATCCCCTGGCTCATATATAAGAAATGGTGCTGTGGGAAAAGGGATCTTTACTACCAAAGTCAATACAGCACTGATAGCCACAAGAACTGACATAATGGTTAACTTTTTTAATTTCATTTGATAGACCTCCTTAGAGGAAACGCCCTAAAGGAGATCCTTCAGGGCGCAAAAGAGCAATCAAATGACTAAAAGCTAATTACTTGATGCTTGATCTTTCTTTCATCCGGACTATACCGTCGGTCCTGGAATTGCACCAGGTCAGCATATGCTCGTGGACTTTACCACCGGTAAGGAATTACACCTTGCCCTGAAAGATCATATATGGGGTTTTCCTAAGATTGATTATATCCAATTTTACTAAAAAAGCAACTCTACAAAGCATTTCTTAAGATCTAGTCGACTTGTTCGCTGTTTGGGCATATAAGGACATAACAACTGAAGCTAATTTATCTGAGTCATGTCTTGCCATATCATTAGAATTAGCTAGTCTTTGTAATACAACTTTCACACCTAGATTTTCTAGCTTTTTTTGGTCTATCTCTACAGGAAAAGCTCCTTGTTTTTTATAGCGTTCCTTAAGGGTTCCGTCAAAGCCCCCTGTATTAACAAAGACATAATCTATAAAGTTTTCAACATTTGTCTGATCTAAGATTGCTTTAACATGATCAAAAGCAGTATAGTTATCGGTTTCACCGGGTTCGGTCATAACATTAACAATGTAATAGACTGGGACTTGCTTTTTTTGAATTGCCTCAACAAGGCCTGGTACTAGAAGATTAGGTATTATGGAAGTATAAAGACTACCTGGCCCTAGAATTATCAATTCAGCTCTTTCAATAGCCTCTATTGCTTTTTTATTTACTTTACAGTTTTTGGGTTCTAACTCAACTTGTTTTATCTTTTCACCTTTTTTACCAATTACTGACTCACCTAATACTTCGTGGCCATTTTCGTATATTGCTTTAAGGTTTACATTATCAAGAGTAGAGGCAACTACCTGTCCTCGAACTTTTAATACACGACTAAACTGTTCAACCGCTGTCTCAAAATCACCTGTAACCTCACTCATCGCTAAGATAAATAAGTTGCCAAAATTATGTCCTTCAAGGCCTTCGCCACTTTGAAAACGATAATCAAATAGTGCCTTCATAAGTGGCTCAGTCTCAGCAAGTGCCAATAAACAGCTACGGATATCACCTGGTGGTACTAAGCCCCATTCTTTTTTTATTCTTCCTGAAGAACCACCATCATCTGCTGCAGTAACTATTGCTGTTATATTACTTGTATAATCTTTCAGACCTCTAAGCAAAGTAGCAAGCCCTGTGCCACCACCAATAACAACAACCTCCGGTCCTTGTGCCAAGATAGTCTTTTTGTAAAACTCGTTGGCAACTTCGCCTAAATCAGCAACTGTAATAGCCCCAAAGGTATGTTGTAGTGCTTTTTGTACTCCTAAAACTACTAAATAGATTCCTAAAACAAAGAGAATAAGTGCAAATATAAATGCTATCCAAGGATGAATAAAATTCGTTAAACTTTTTAACAAAAAAGCCATGTTATCTTGGTCGATGCTTGTCGATGCTAAAAGTACAAAAATAGCTAGGGCAAGAGATGTCACTATTACTCCTAAGGCACTAATAACAATATAGCGTTTTATGCGAATACCAGGATAAAACCAATGCAAAAATTGTCTTTTATCCTTCTTACCAGCCTTATCAGCCATGCTTACCACTCCACTGAGTTATATCTCTGTGTTCTACTACACATGAATACCCTCTTTGGCCAAGAGAAACTCCCAACCAATCTGCGATGGCTACAGACCTATGCTTGCCCCCTGTACAACCGATAGTTATCGTCAGTTGGGCTTTACCTTCTTTAATGTAATTGGGTATAAGAAAAAGCAAAAAACTATTAAGCTTTTCTACAAATGTTTTGGTAAGAGAATATTGAAGTAAAAAATCTTTGATGATCTTTTCTGTACCTATGTGATCTCTTAACTCGTCTACCCAATAAGGATTTGGTAGAAAACGAACATCAAAGACGAGGTCTGCATAGAGAGGAATACCATGTTTAAAACCAAAGGAGACTATATTTATTAGCATACGCTCTTTATCGTCTTGTTCTAACCATTCTGCTAGTGTGTTTTTAAACTCACCAATTCCTAAATTGGAAGTATCAATAATCTTATTAGCTCTCTCACGAATATGTTGCAGTTTTCTCTTCTCTAACTCTAATCCTTCTAAGACTCCACCTTCAACACTTAATGGATGCCGTCTGCGGCTTTCTTTGTATCTTCTTACTAAAACCTCATCTGAAGCCTCTAAAAATAATATTTCGTAGCCAAAACCCATATCTTCAAGTGATGCAAGAGCTTGAAGAAGATGATCAAAGAACCGTCCACCACGGACATCACTTACTAAAGCAACTTTATTAATGCTACCATGAGATTGGGCAACAATTTCGGCAAATTTTGGTATCAAAAGGGGAGGGAGATTGTCAACACAAAAATAGCCAAAATCCTCTAACACTTTAGCTGCTAAAGATTTACCAGCTCCTGATAGTCCAGTTACAATAATAAACTTCTTTTGTTCTACCTCCACCTTATCCACCCCTTTTTGTTTTATTCAACCACTTTGCTTACTGTTCAATTAACTCTATTTATATCTTACCATATGCCATAAGAAAGAAGTGTTCTACAATTCTTTTGTGTAAAATACTTACTTTTCAGATAGAACTAGATATCCTCTAATAAATAAGCCCCTGCAGGTGCACTAATTAAAATAATTTGGTTTGTACCTTTTTGTAAAAAGTCCCCTTTGGCAGTATCTACTAGACCCCAACCTACAGAGACAGACTTGCCAACTAGTTCTAGTTGAGAACCTTCTAACCGATATAAGTTAATCGATCCCGAATCATCGCCAACAAGTATTGTGTTGTCGAATCCACTAAGAGCAAAGACAGGGTAGTTTCTAAGCCCTGCAGAAACAATGGGCTCAAAATCTTTTAAAACTGTGATAGTACCTTTTTTATAAGCCAAACCCTCTTCAAAAATAATTTCATTTATACCATCGCCATCAAGGTCTGCAGTTGCTAAGGCTCGAATATTTCCAAACCCCTCTGTCTCCTTGACCTTATAAAAATTTCCCTCTTGAAATTTATAGACCACTATTTTTTTATCTACAGTATTGTTTAGTAATTTGTTAACCGAGGTTATGATTAATTCACTTATACCATCACCATCGATATCTCCTGCCGTTACTTCCATGATTCCTGTTATGTTTGTCCCTGACACACTTTCTCTAAGGCCATCATCTTCTATCTTGTATAATCTCCATTTATTATCTGTAAGGACAACAACCTCTTGGCTAGATCCGGAAAAGTTTCCTACAGCACACATTAAATTGCTACCTCTAGCATAAAAATTTTCACTTTCCCAAATAGTTTTAATCTTGTTATTCTGCCATTCAACTAAAGCAACTCTTGCTTCGACTTTTTCATAGTTTTTTCCCCATACTAATAGACGATCAGGATCTCCTTTTATAGTTTCCACACCTAAAATACCGTCAAAAAGCAGCTTATCTAAAGACCAAGTCCTTCTCCAAGAAAATGCTGGCGTTACTAGTAATAATATTAGTAAGAAAACAACTGGATTTTTAACTCTCCTGAACAAAGGCACCTTGTTTCATTCCTTTCTTCTTATTGAGATAGTACGTATTGTCGATAATTTTCTTATTACCTTCAATTCTTTTAGTGAGAGGTTTTTTCCTGCAGTCCTATCCTTTAGAAGCATAAATTGTCTACCTTTTGCATCATAATAGCAAAGAGATGAACTTTTAGGAGGCAGGACAGTGACATTTTCTATGATGTTGCCCAAACCTGAAAAAGCTAAGCAAAATCTACACCATCCCCTAATTTATAGGGGCAAAGAGGCTGATCTGCCTTCAGGATATGCTACAGATCTCCTTGTTGTTATGATGCGTGATCCCCATTGGCTTTTTTGTTATTGGGACTTTTCTTCACAAACTTGGTTGAATATTGAGTCTCTTAAAAACTTTCCTTTCTTTCTTAGAGTCAAAACAAAACAAAAAGAAATTCTCAAAGTCCCGGTAGTACCTGAGGCTCACAGCTGGTATCTAGAAATACCACAAGTAAAAGAGTTACTTAGTGTTGATTTTGGCGTAGCAACTGAAACAGGCTTTTTAGTTTTGCTTGAATCAAATCAAATCTCTATACCCCTTGGGCAAATATCCTCTGTTACAGATGAAATGTGGTTATCTATCGACGAACTATATGGTGAAGAAAGATATTCGTATCTTGGAGCTTCCCCTCTATATTGGCAAAAAGCAGAAGAACGAGCAGAATATCTCGAATACCTTGCAAGTCCTATGCCAATTAGTGTTCCCTACGAGAAACAGCACTACCTTTGGCTTGATACTGAACTTATTGTCTATGGCCAAACTACACCTAATTCTGCACTACTTTTAAATGGCCACACTGTGCCATTAGATGATAAAGGTAACTTCTACATCAAACTTAAACTAAACGAGGGCTCACAAAACCTTTACTTTGAGTCTTTTGCTCAAAATGGACTTCTTCTAAATAAAGTGTTGGATGTAGAAAGGAGATTGTCGCCATGAAAAAAGGATATTTAGCATTTATCTTCCATGCACATCTACCTTACATAAGACATGCTGAATCTGATAGTGCGTTAGAAGAAGACTGGCTTTATGAGGCAATTATAGAAACATATATACCTATTATTAGAATGCTAGAAAGATTGGCAAGAGATAATATATCTACGTTAAAAGAGGTGGGGTTAA
>DUTE01000064.1 GCA_012842235.1 Bacillota bacterium | reverse complement strand
TCAGTAAGCCCAAGGTCTTGAGATTATTATGGTCTCTGCTAACAGACGTGGCCCTTGCCTTATTGAAGTCGATGGAAATCTCGTAGCTATTGGTAATAGTCTCGCACAAAAAATAAAAGTCCAGATAAACTCAGATTAGTTAGGAGAGACATAAAATGGATAAAAAAAACAAAAAAACAACTCTAGACCAATTAAAACCAGGTGATAAAGGAACTGTTGTTAATGTAAAGATTGGTGGAGCTATCGGACAAAGATTAATGAGCATGGGCTTTATTAATGGTACAACTTTAGTAGTCATTCGTAATGCACCTTTAGTTGATCCTATTGAGCTTCAAGTTAGAGATAGCCATGTAAGTATACGCCATTCTGAAGCAAAGAATATTGAGGTGATAAGAATTTATGAATGAAATTGTCATAGCTGTTGTAGGGCAACCTAATGCTGGTAAGTCTACTCTTTTTAATATGTTAACTGGTGCAAGACAGTTTATCGCTAACTATCCTGGTGTAACGGTAGAGAAAAAAACCGGCATCTATTACTATTTAGATGACAAATATATATTAGTTGATCTTCCCGGAACCTATAGTCTAACTTCCTATAGCCTTGAAGAGAGAGTTGCTCGAAACTACCTTCTACATGAAAGACCCGATCTTGTCCTAAACATTATTGATGCATCTAATATAGAAAGACATCTCAATCTTACTCTTCAACTAATTGAACTGGGGTTACCCCTTGTAGTTGTTCTAAATATGATGGATACAGCTAAAGATAAAGGCTTAGACATTGATATAAAAAAACTAGAGCAGATTTTAGGTTTTCCTGTAGTTCCTAGTATTGCCAAAAAGAACAAAGGAAAAGAAGAGATCAAAAAAGCTCTACGAGATGCCTACTATACAGATTCAGCAAATCTGTCTTACACAAAGGCTAAAGTAGATTATGGAAAAGACCTTGAAGAGACTATTTCCTTTTTAACAAACAGATTACAAGAATATGCCGAATCTTTCAGGTGCAATCCTCGTTGGTTAGCAGTTAAGCTTCTATCAGGGGATCCACATGTTGAATCACTTCTTCAAGGTGGTGAGTTAGAATAGAAACTTTATTAGTAGTGATTATACTATTAAGCAGTCTTTATTATCTAATAAAGAAAGTAATTAAACAAATAACATCTAAATCACCTTGTAGTTCCTGCTCCTTATGCTCTCAAGAAAAATGCTTTGTAAAAACAAACGAGCCTGACCTCTTTAATCTAAACGATGCCTTCGAAAAAGAATAAATGAAAGAGAGTAGTTTCTTCCCTAAAGGAAAAACTACTCTCTCTATTTAGATAAAAATAATTCCCCTTCTTAAGGCAACACCTTTAAACAGCAATACCTTTTAAGATAACACGATAACAGTCTTCTTGGATATCTTTTAGGTCTTTTTCAGGGTGATTCAAGGTGTAATCGAGTGATACAGCAATAATAGTCCCAAAGATATTAGCAAGCAATAATGTAGTATCGACCGGGAGCACTTCGCCATTTGCTTTTGCTTTTTCCAAGTTACTAGAAAACCGATTATAAAACTCATCATAATATGTTTTCCATTTACCTTCAAACTCATCTTTCATCGTACTTATGTTTACAAAATCAAGTTTCTCTCTTACAAGAAGCAAGATAACATCTCGGTTTTCCGAAAAAAATTGGAGTGTTAAATAGACGAGATTTTTCAGTTGTGTGGCAAATGGTTTTGTGTCATCTAACGAATAATATACGTGATTTAAGAGCTTTTCCATGTTCTCCTGTATTACTTCAGTAAAAAGCTCCTCTTTGGTCCGGAAATAATGATACATAGTCGACTTTCCTATACCTAAAGAGCTAGAAATATCCTCTAGGCTTACTTTATGGTAGCTCCATCTTGAAAACATCTCTGAAGCTTTGTCGAGAATCTCTCGCCTACGATTAGACAAAAAAGCTCCCTCCTTGTGAAAATAAGCAGGCAACCTTTGGAGGTTGCCTGCAGTTTGTTACTTTAGAATACAACAGTTGCCCCACAGGAAATTTGTGCATTGTCTTTTAACTTATCATATACTGTATCTTCGTCGCCACCAAAGAAAGTTCCTTTCAACCAAACCTTAGTGCTTGGGGTTGCTGTGAACTCAACTTTAGGACTTACAACTCTACCTTTATTGGTTATATCAAAAATACCAGTAAGATCTAGTTTTAATCTATCAGCGGCAAAGGTCTTATAAGTTTCACCTACTAGAGCAGTAGAGAGCATATTCTTGGTAACCTGTTGAGGTAGTCCATGAATTAGCTGTAGATTAATATAAGCACCGTTTTTAAAGAAGTAGTCTGCACCAACAAGTCCACTAACATATGCTTCATCAGTAAATACAATATCTTTATCCTCATCATCTAGATTTTCATCTAGCTTCTCTAAAAGAGCAATAAATTCTGGATCAAAGAAATCTTCTTTAGGAATATTATAAGTCAATTCGCCCCAAGTGCTAATATCTCCAATAGCTCCAGATACTGTAGCACCAACTTTTTGCACGGGCATATATTGATTTTTCAGAGTCATTGTCATCGTGTCAAAGTTAACTGGTAGAGGAATTGTTGCATAACCATTTTCATAAACAAATCCTAGGTCACACTTTGAAAGTTGACGAGAAACCTTCAAAGCTCCACCGGTTATAGGGAAGTCTTTTTCTTCAAGCGGTTCAAGTTCATATCTTATCATTCCAGGTACAACATTTTCAGGAGATAGACCTAAACTTGCTAAAAGCTGCCATACAGTTTCCTGCTGAAGAAGTTCAGCAATAGTATCATCTTTTATGCTTCTAGCTGCATTTGCCAATTCTCCACCAACCTTTGCTGGAGTAAATATTGGCTGGTAAAAACCTGTTACAGTAAAGTCTCCTGGATACCACACTAATTTAGTGCCCCAAACAGGTGCTGAAGAAGTGATATCATCTAAAGTATTAGCTTTAATAGGTTCAAAAAGACCTAAGGTTGTAATACCATCACCTGAACCTAGTTTCACATGTTGTTTACCAATATAAGCATCGGCATATATTGCCTCATGTGCTGATAAGACAACGTAGGCTTCATCACTAGAAAACGTAAATTTATCTTCGAAATCGTAGCTATCATCTAATTCCCATTCGTCACTAGTTAGCTTTTCTACCTCAGCTTTAAGGTTGAGTTTCCAAAAGATATTGTCGTTAACATCGTTAGTAATATCGAGATCTAACCCTGAACTTAGCAAAACAGTATCTTCTGGAGTGTCATTTTTAGGCTCAAATTTCAACTTGTTTTCCCATGTGCCACTTACATCAGCAGCTATACTAAGTGGTGCAATAATTAATGTTAAAGCTAATAGACCAGTTAAAAATCGTTTCTTCATTGATTTAGTACCTCCTAATAATAATAAATAAAGCCAATATTCTTTGAGTTTTTCAACTCAGAAAATTAATACCTAATTTTGCTTCTTTGTAAGGATCTTACAGTAAAGATTGAATCAGCTAAACCAACATCAAACTCAGGCTCTTGAAGATGAATAACTGTTTTATGGTTGGTAATCTTGTTTTCCATCTCTAATTTCTTAGGATACTTATACTTTCCAGCTTGAGTTACGTCATATGAGGAAAGAACTTTTTCGAGTTTTCCATCTGTGTTGTAAAAAACAATGGAAGTTGGAAAGAGATCTGATTTGCGGACAGTCATAATAAGTTTTGAATAATTAACACTGGTTTGATCTTTTTCTTGCAACTCTAGCTCATAGACGTCATTTGTCTCTTTTATCAGTTCAGCTTTATAATCAGATGAATCATAGTTAATCAGACTAAGATCAGCATAGGTAAAGTCTGTGCCCATAAAACTGCCGTTTTTAGCACTACCGGCGATTCTCTTTTCTTTATGGAATTCAGGAAGATAAAGATACATATTGTCATCGCCTTGATCTAGAAGTCCTACTCCCTCAACGTCCTTAGGGGATAAGAACTTAAGCAAAGACTTTTGTGTGCCATTGTCATCTTTGTTAAATAAGATAACTTGACGATCATTGATCATCTTACCTTTGTCGTAGGTTTGAAGTCTCAGGGTAACCACTTGATCATTGTAATTACCATATTCTTCCTTCATTTCGTCAATTACATCTTGGCCAGTTTTTGCTAAGGCGCTAACAGAGATAACTGAAAGCAACAACGCTACAACAAAAACATTGTTTTTTCTCAAATTTTTCATAGTGAATTCTCCCTTCATACCTTTACATGCTCTGTTTTTCTTTCTTTTCTTTCTTTTGGTAATGGACCATAAATAAGGATGGCAATAGTACTAAAGCTAAAAGACCACTAATTATCATACTAAGGGCTACTAATTTACCAAAAGTAGCTACAGTAACCGTACTTGAGAGTGCAAGAACTAGCATTCCCATAGCCACAGCAAAGGCATTGGCAGAAACTGGCTTGCCAATTGTACCCACTGTATTAACCAGTGTTTCATGGAGATTTGCACCTTGTTTAAAGTTTTCTCTAAACCGGCTTGCAAAGTGAATTGAATAGTCCACACCTGTTCCTATTGCAACACTAGCGATCATTGTTGTTGCTACATCGAGGTTTATGCCTCTTAACGCCATATACGCGAAGTTAAAAATAACTGTCAAGATAATTGGTATACAAACCATGAGTCCTTCAACAAATGAACGAAGCTGGATCATAAGAAGGACAACAACAAGAATAAGTGATGTTGACAAAGTCTCTCTCTGGCTTTCTTGTACCCTATCGGTAACAACTTCATAAAGCACAGGTAAACCTGAAACAGTTATTGTAAAACTCTCTTTTCTCACATCATAATGATCTTGATACTCATTTGGTAAATCACTTACATAAACTTCAGTAACGAAAGCATTATTGAGAATACCTAATAACTCTTCATCATTAACTAATTGTCCTTGTGCTAGATCATCGGCAACAAGTTCAACTAAATCGTTTCTAGCATAAAAATACTCGAAGTTTATCTCATCCCAGATTTCGTATGCCGCATCTTCCACATCGTACTCATCAGAATTGGGATTTACCTCAAGCAAAGCATCGATAAGATCATCTATATCTCCGCCTTGTCCAAGAACATAAAGAGCCGTATCAATGCTTTCATCTAGGTCTTCTAGTTCAAAGCCAAGATAATCAGGATCTAAAATATCTAACAAAAGATCATCTAGCTCTTCATTACCGTTTACATAATCTTCTAGGGAGAACTTTATTAGATTCTCTACTGCTAAACTTATTTCGTTTTGATCAACATAGTTGTTTAAGGCAACTGCTAAATCTTCTGTAAGTTCAATCTTTAGAGTTTCATTAGCTAGCTCTCTAAGCTTTGCATCCTCGGTATCACGAGATATAGCAAAAGCTTCTTTGTCAAGTTCATCCACAAATGCTCTAATTTTATCATTGACTTTTTCTGTTACCCTAGAACTACTCTCTGAATAGCGTGCAGTAAGCAAGCCCTCAGAATAGTCGTTCTTTAACAGATTATTAAGTTGTTCCTGACCTTCAAGAAATAGCCCAAGCGATGAAACCTGATCTCTTGTTTTAGGGACTGCTTTTACACCATTGATTTTCTCATTAGCTTCTTTAATCAAATCTGCATAAGAAAGGGTTCCGCTAAGATCTAAATCCTTTATATAATTTTCGAGTTTATCCATTTGCGACAAGGTAAATGGACTCTTCATATCGCCTTCAAAAAGTATCTGGTAGATACTGATACCACCGAAATTATCATTAACAAGATTCATAGCAATCTTTGTTGGGTCATCTTCCTTGAATGCAGCAGCAAAGTCTGTATCATAGTTGATTTTTCTAATTGCAAAAAAGCTACCAACGAGTAAAATAACCATGATTAAAATAACTTGAGTACTGCGTGGAAGTAAAAACTCTGCCCAACCATAGAAAATACCTTTCTTCTCGCTAGCCTCACTATCTTTTTCTTCTTTATAAGGTAGCAATATTAGCAATGATGGGAGGAAGGTTGCTGCTAATAAACAAGAAGTAAATATACCAAATGCCGTAAATGTACCAAACTGTTTAATTGGCGACAATTCTGAGGTTACTAACGAGAGAAAACCGATAATCGTCGTCACACTTGATAAAAGCAAAGGAGTTAACAAGCTATCGATAGCCTCTCCAAGCTTTTCTTTTTTGGTCTCATCATTTGTTACAGATGAATAATAAACACTCATAACATGAATGCCGTAGGCACTACCTGTAGCCACTAAAACAACTGGTATAGCTATACCTATCTCGGCAAGGTCTTGATTAAAAAGCACCATTAGACCCATTGTCCAAACTACAGCCATAACTACAGTGATTAAGGGCAAAATAGTACCTCTAAGCTTTCTAAAGGTCACATACAAAACTAGCAAAATCACCAAAACACTTGCAGGGAGAAACTTTCTAAGGTCTGCTTTAGCTGAATCATCAGCATCAACACCCATAAAAGGTGCACCAGACTCGTAATACTTATAAGTGCCTTTGGTATCTTTTGCCAACACTTCTCTGACTTCTCTTAGCTCTTCAACAACATCTCTCATCTCTGCATCAGGAGCTAAGGTAATAAGAAACATAGCATATTTACAGTTTTCAGAGACTATGTTGCCTACATAAAGATCATTGGATAAGACATATTCCTTAAGTTCTGCTAACTCTTCAGAGGTGTATGTCTTTCCTTCTTCTACAAGCTCACCTACAACTAAATCACCATACTCTGATCTCATGTCCATGACGTTTGTTAGACTTGTTACCGAAGAAACACCTTTTACTTTTTTAAATGCATCTGTAAGATCTTCAATATGTCTGAAAACGTCATTGTCAAAAACATCGTCTGTTTCAACAACTACTACACCAATGTTATTGCCCCCAAAAGTATCCCCAATATATCTGATAGTTTCTACATCAGGGTCTCCTTCGGGCAAATAATTGATAATCTCATCGTTAATCACAAGCTTAGTTGAATAAAAACCAAGAATTACAGTTATAAGGACAGTCAAGGATACAACCAGCTTGGGATTATCGACTACAAATTTCGTTGTCTTCTTCAATGTGACACCTCCTGTCGATATCGACTCGTCAGTCAGTATTCGACCGACGGGTCGGTCTAGTAAATACTATACTACCTTCTTTTCTTATGTCAAGGGATAACTTAAAATTTTTTCAAAAAGCAACACTTTTTACCACTTTATAACTTGGTAAATATACCTGTTTAACTGAGGTTTTCTCGCTAAAATAAAAAAAAGCCCCTAATTTAGGAGCTTTTCGGCTTTCTTTACCAATGCCAGACTATACTTAATCCACCATAGGTATTTACGCATATTCTTTGCATTTTTTCTTCATAGATGGTTTTTTTATCTTCATATTGAACCTCTTCTGATGTAAAGCAAGCAAGCTCTAGACCATAATCTGCTAAAAGTGAAAGAGACTCCGAATATTTAAAACGGACTCCTCCACCTAAGCGCCAAAAATCTTTTCTATCCAAAAGATCATAACTAAAACCATCATCATCAGGTTCTGAAGTATCTATAAACCACGGTAAATCCAAACTAGAATTCTCGTCAGTGTAAGCTCTACTATAGCGAATGTTAGCATAAGGAACCACCTTTGCTCTACTTAATTTTTCTAAGCGTACATTTACAGCAGGGATAACAGCAATAGATCTTCCTAAAAAGGAACCACTAAAATGTTCGTCTAGATAATCTTTGCGTTCCACCGCTAACGCTTCGCCAACAAAACCTACTCCTGTTTGCAGACTGACAACAAATGGTTCTACTTCCCAAGAATAGCCAATAAGGCAAAAATGTGGGAGTTTTTCTTGTTTAGGAACAACCATAAGCTGCCACTCAGCAACGACCACTACCGACAGTAAAAAAATAAGCGCCAAAAACAACCAGTTTTTCATAACTATTTCTCTTCCTCCTCTGGTTTTTCTTGGTGCCTATCTAGATGTTTTTCTGTCTAATGGTTTTTGACAAAGAAGAGCTAAATCCTTCTTGGGATTAGCTCTTTTTCCCTACTGGTATGGCCTGTAACAAAGATAGCTCAATTTCTGTACCACTACATTTAACTGAATGGGGGTTAAGTTCTAAATAGCGTAGCTCTCCTTGAGAAGTTGCAACAATGTATTCTACTGCAAACCCAAGATAGCTTCCACGAATAATTCTACCTCTAACTCCCTTTCCTTCTATTAAATGCTCTGGCCTAACAGCAAAGCGATAAATACCTTCGTTTAAATCTATATCAATCAGAGTGCCACCCCATTTTAGTTTTTTATCCTGCACCTCTAATTCTAAGAAGTTTACTTGCCCAAAAAAACTAGCAGCATAATCTGATTTTGGTTTAGTATATATTTCGAAAGGCGTTGCAACTTGCACAATTCTACCCTTATCCATTAACGCAACCCTATCAGAGAGACTAAGAGCCTCTTCTTGATTATGTGTAACAAAAACTATTGTAAGATCAAGTTTATCTTGAAGAGTTTTTAGTTCTTCTCGAAGTGATTGTCTCAACGAGGGATCTAGTGCAGCAAAAGGCTCATCTAAAAGTAATAATCGAGGTTTAGTTGCTAGAGATCTTGCTAAAGCTACTCTTTGTTGTTCTCCTCCTGAAAGACGTCTAATTGAACGATCTTTTAGTTCTGTAAGCTTAAAAAGCTCTAGCATTTCCTCTAAACGCTCTTTTTTCATTTCATTACTTTCTTTACTTAAGCCATAGAGAATATTTTCTGACACACTTAAGTGAGGAAAAAGAGCGTAGTTTTGAAACACCAAACCAAATTTTCTTTTTTGTGGAGGTAAATTGGTGATATCTTCGCCTGAAAGTAGTATTTTACCACTATCTGGTTTTTCGAGACCAGCTATAAGCCTAAGTGTAGTTGTCTTGCCACAACCACTAGGGCCAAGTAAGGAAAAAAACTCTCCTTTTTTAAGTTTAAAGTCAACAAAGACAGAAAAGTTAGGGTAATTCTTTTGTAAATTCCTTACTTCAAGCATAATGTTTTTTACCCCCTCTAGACTCTATTAGCACAAATAAAACAATAAATAACAAAGAGACAATAGTGCCAAGAGCTGTGCCTTCTGGAAAGCTATAATGGCCTATTAACCTGTAAAGAGCCACTGTAAAAGTAACAAACCTACCTTCACCAACTAGCATTACTCCAGAAAGATCACCCAACGAAAGAGCTAAACCATAAGCAAATGCTGAATTAAGCGAAGGTTTTAGAAGGGGAAAATAAATTCTCCTAACAATATCTGTTTCACTTGAACCAAGTACTGCTGCGGCTAAGTGATACTCAGGATCTATCTCTTCAAAACCTAAAGCTATTATCGAATAGACCATGGGAAAAGAAATAAAGACTTGAGTAAAGACCATAAGAATTGGTGCTGGTAGCCAATCTTTTAAGGTCACTAATACACCAAATCCATATGACATCATTGAAACCCCTAGTGGCAAAAGAAAGAAAGGTCTAAATTTAGAAAAATACCTAGCAAGAACATATGCTAACATAACCGAGATAGCACTACTTGTAGCTGATAACAGTAAACTATTTAAAAACACTTGCCATATTGGTGTACCTAGTAGTCTTGTCACCTTTGGTGAAAAAAGGCTCACATAATTTTGGAGAGTAAATGTACCATCTCTAGTTAAAAAAGACCGAACTGCCAAATTTATTAAAGGCCCTCCAAAAAACAGTAATAAAGCTAAGAAATAAATAACCATCAAGACCTTAATCCACTGTCTTTTTTCGTACTTGAGGGGGATAGCATGGGATACTGAAAAAGCCTGTTCTACACTGTCTTTACGCTTAGAGAGACGGTTTGTCGCAACAATAAAGAAAAACGAGATTAGAAGTTGTAAAAAAGCCACCAAATGAGCTTTATCAAGTTTTAGACGTCGTACAAGTGTATATATGTAGACCTCCAAAGTATTATAGGAAACACCACCAAAGACCAAGACAATAGCAAAACTAAGGGATGAATATAAAAACGAAAGTAACGTTGCATAGGCTATTGATGGCCATAAAAGAGGTAGCTCTACTCTAAAAAAAGTCTCTAGAGGCGAATCCCCTAAAACATAAGCTGATTCAAGAAGGTCTCTATCAAGTTTTTCCCATGTTGTACCCACGATCCTAATACTTAAAGAAAAGTTATAAAAGACGTGGGCAAAGATTATACCAAACAAACTGTAAATAAATGTCCCCGTACCAAAAACTCTTGAAAATATCCCCTGCTGCCCATAAAAGACAATCATCGCCAAAACAACTAATATACTTGGTAAAATAAAGGGAATCATCGTTAGGTTTCTAATAACTTTTTTACCTTTAAAATCATAATGAGAAAAAAAGTACGCTCCCGGAAGACCCACAAGCAGACTTAGAAGAGCACTAATAAGAGCTTGAGTATAGGTAAATTTCAAAGCACTTAAAAGCGAAGGATCACTAAGTAGTTCTCGAAGAAGATCTAGAAGGTTAGGGAGGGCTAAAAGCTTTACCACAAGTCCACCTAAAGGTAGATAGACAATTAAAACCAAGATTAATAATATCACTACTTGCCACATTCTCTAGCCCTCCTTTTTGTCTAGATTAGTTTCTAAGAGCTTATCTCATAACACTTTCCCAATCATTTAACCATTTTTCTAGATTGTCTTGGACTTTTTCTAGTTCAATACGACGATTAAGTAGCTCTGGTGTATCTGCTGCTATTGAAAAAGAATCAGGTAGTTTAGCATCGACACGTACAGGATACATAAACTGTGATTCAGGAAGAGCCTCTTGCATATCAAGACCTAAAAGATAATCTATTGCTGCTTTTGCTAATTCAAGATTTTTTGCCCCTTTGACAATACCTGCTCCTTCAATCTGTGCCCATGCTACATTATCAAGAACTAGTGGCTGGTATCTCTCAGTTTTATCATAAAGTAAGTGATAGACTGGGGATGTTCCATAGCTAAGAACTAATGGTGCTTCTCCATTGGTATAGATACCATAAGCAATTGACCAGCTTGAGGGCATTACAAGGATATTGTTTTTGAGCTCTTGCCAAAAATCCAAATACTTATCTTCACCAAAGTAAGCAACCGTACTTAACAGAAAGGCCTGGCCTGGAGAGGATGTCATAGGATTAGGAATAACGATTTTTTTAGCATACTCTGGTTTAAGTAAATCACTGTAAGTTTTAGGTGGTGTAGAAAGTAACTCAGAATCATAATTAAAAGTAACAAAACCATAGTCAAAGGGGACCATATGAAACCCTGGATCAAAAATTAAGTCATCTTTAATCTTAGCAGCTGCCTTTGGTTTATATGGAGTAAAAAGATCATCTGCTTTCACATTAACTAAATAAACCTCAGCTAAACCAATTACAACATCAGCTACCGGCTTGTTCTTCTCTATTAGTAATCTTGAGTACATCGCACCTGTGTCTTCAAATAGAACAAATCTTACTTTTGTATTAAACTCTTTGGCAAAATAATCTTCCATCATCTCCATTAGTGTCTGGCCAAAAGAATCATAACTATAGACAACTAACTCCTTAGCATTGACACAAACACTACCAAGCAAGACTAATACTAACATAACTACAAACAAAGAACTAAACGAACGTTTCACTAGCAAATCCTCCTCATAAACTATCGCGGGGGATCCTAAACAAACTAAAAGCCCTTTCTTATAATCTAGAAAGGGCTTTTTGGCTAATCAATATCTCTACCTCGAAACTCCCTTCGCTAGCATTACCTAGATCAGGTTATCGGAGTATGATCTCAGCCCCAAATGGAGCACCCCCGTTCGACTATTCTTTTGACTACACTTTAGCAAAAAGAGCTGCTTTTGTCAATTATAGTATCGTTTTACCAGAACCAATGATTATCTTGATTTAATCTACTTCTTTCTGTCAAAATAACCATGACCATCTGCTTTTTGATTGCTAAACAGAAGACCGCCTAACTATCCAAAGTCTTTAAAATAAAAGGACTATCTTCTAATTTAACAGAATTATTCTCAAAAAGGGGTGAACTAATGATGGCTGATTTTCAAAACTTCTGCCAAAAGGAGGTTTTGCCTCTATTACATAAAAACAAAGGCAGATATGGATTAGCACTTTTATTTAATGGCCAAATCTTCAATTACAACGGTAATCTAGCTTTTTGCGCTGCATCAACAATTAAAGTTCCCCTGTTAGTCCTAGCCTTAAAAGACTTAGAATGTGATATAAACATGGTAATTGAAAAACCATTGGAAAAAACAGGCGGCTCTTCTTTACTAGAATACTTAAAAGATACTAGTAGTCTGACTCTACACGATCTTTTACTTTTTATGATCGCTATTAGTGATAACTCGGCAACAAATGCTATTATTGATCTATTAGGAGGTTTTTCTTCTATTGAACAAGGTTTTATTAACTTAGGTTTAAACCAAACAAAACTCAGACGCAAAATGATGGATCTGACTGCACTCAAGAAAGGTTTAGATAATACAGCATCACCTTTAGAGATGGTAACACTTTTATCCTCTCTAGATAATACAACACTAGCAAAAGTACGCTACTTTCTTTCAAAACAACTGTTTAACGAAGGGCTAGGCTTTTTCCTTAATGAAGGCATGGTTGAACATAAAACTGGTTCGTTATATACAGTCTTTAACGATGTAGGCCTGTTGAAACTTGGCGAGGATATTTTGTATTATGCTTATTACAGTGAGGATATCAATATAGGCGAAAGCATAATTTTAGCAGGTAATATTGGCCAAACAATTCTAAGGTGGTATCAAAATGAAAGTAACTAAAGCCAACGTTTATTCTATTAGTGTACCTAAAAAATCAGTTTTTGCTGTGGCCTATGCTGTAAGAAAGGCAGCTGAAAGCATTATTGTCTGTTTACATACAGATACTGGGCTTATAGGTGTTGGCGAAGCTGTTCCTGTAAAAGAAGTGACCGGTGAATCTAAAAAAGAGGTTTACCTGCAATTAAAAGACTTTTGTCAAGCAATAGAAGGCTTTGATTTTCAGAATCATGAAGAGATTCTTGAAGAAGCAAAGATAGTCTTTGCCAATATGCCTTCAGCACTTTGTGCTATAGATACAGCAATTTGGGATATTAAAGGACAACTTCTAAAAAAACCACTTTATAAAATCTGGGGTGGAGCTAAAGATTTCTGTCAAGCTAGTTTTAGCCTTGGCATTTTACCTATTGAAGAGACCCTAGAAGAAACAGAAGAATTAGTAACTAAAGGCATTAGCCACCTTAAATATAAAATTGGTCTAAACATACATGAAGATATTAGAAGAATAAAAAAAGTACGCGAAAACTACCCAAACATCAAAATCTACCTCGATGCCAATCAAGGTTATACCGTTAAAGAAGCCTTAGAAGTCGTTAGAGAACTTGCCACATACCAGATTGAACTAATGGAACAACCTGTAGCAAAAGAAGACCTTGAAGGGCTTATCAAAGTTGCTCAAAATAGTTCTTTCCCAATTGTGGCCGATGAAGCCATCCAAGATCCACCTAGTCTAGACAGACTACTACAAATAGGTACTGTCCCCATAATTAACATCAAACTTATGAAATGTGGTGGACCCTCTAATGCTTTATCTATGATGCAAACTGCAAAAAATGCAGGAATATCTGTAATGATTGGCTGTATGATCGAAACAAGAGTTGGTATTACAACAGGTCTACATGTAGCTCAATCTCAGGATATTGTGCAATACATCGATCTCGATGGTTGTTGGGATTTAAGTGAAGATATT
Organism: Bacillota bacterium; assembly: GCA_012842235.1. Lineage (GTDB taxonomy): Bacteria > Bacillota > DTU065 > DTU065 > DTU065 > DUTE01. Next base: position 1,146 of record DUTE01000064.1, on the reverse strand, counting down.
GTTTCTCAAGGTGGTGCTATTTTAGAATCAGGAAAAGAATATGTTTCAAATGGCACTGGTCTTGGTGTTTGTTTAGATAAAGAGCTTCTATTATCACTTGTAGACGAGGGGAGATCATCTTAATGGGAATATTAAAACATCCTGTTGTAAAACTTCTAAAAGAGCCTGACTTGCAAAGTGAAACAGTTACTGAAGGTAAAATGGGAGAAGCTATCGAGATTCTTGAAGTCCACGGCAAATGGCTAAAAATTAAAACCCTTTGGGACAACTATCCTGGCTTTGTACCTAAAGAGTCTGTTTTAGAATTAGATTGGGAGGTAAAAGAGCCACTTATAACTGCATCTTTGTCTAGCATCGTTTATCAAGAAAACAAAATCCAATCTCCATTTTTACAAATTCTACCTATTGGCATAAAGCTTCGTTTGCTTGAAGATGGAGAAAAATGGCTTAAAGTAGAACTCCCTGACAGAACTTCTGGCTATATTCAAAAAGGAGATATTGTCAATTACAAAGTTTTTAGTTTTGAATCTGAGCCACAACTGCGAAATAGTCTCGTTAAATGGGCAGAAAAATTTGAAAACTCTGTTCCGTATGTTTGGGGTGGAACTTCTTCCTTTGGTGCTGATTGCTCTGGTTTTGTACAACACCTATTTAGGCTTCATAATCTGCCCTTAGAAAGAGATGCCTCACAACAAGGCCGAGGTAAATATATCCAAAACATCAAACGAGAAGAAATCCTCCCTGGAGATCTGCTCTTTTTTACCAATTATGGCCATGTAGGTCTTGCTATATCTCACTTTGAGTTTATACATGCCACCACTAATAAAAAACCAGTTGTTCAAGTCTCTCAAATAGACGATCCTCATTGGCTAAGTCAAACAATCCAATATAGCCGTTATCAGTTCTAAAAAGGGGGCTCCATTAGGAGCCCCCTTTTGTTGTTTCCCCGCAAAATTCAAAAAAGACGTTAGACATTAATTGTTAGTTTCAGTCCAAACTCGTCGCTTAAGAGAAATCTTGCTACAGTAAATTTCTACGTTTTAGGTAGCAGTACACTAGTAACATGAAGTAATCTAAAATACATTTACTTCTCTCTAAGGAAATATGCAAAAACTCCACCTAAAACAAACATCAAACCCCCTACAG
>DUTE01000063.1 GCA_012842235.1 Bacillota bacterium | reverse complement strand
GTTTTTTTCTGATGGTAATGTAGTTCATGTAAGTGGGGAAGTCAATCCACTTGATGATGTTAGCGTTATTGAAACTGAATTGGCTCTAGCTGATCTAGAGACTGTTCAAAGGCGCATGGAAAAAACAGCAAGACAGTTAAAGACAGGTAAAGCAGAGTACAAAGAAGAGTTTACAGAGCTAGAAAAGATCTCAAAATTGCTTGCTGAAGGTAAAAAACCATCACCATCTCCTCTAGTTTTAGAGCTACAACTTCTTAGTGCAAAACCCTGTATATACGTTGCCAATATGGATGAAGACCAAATTACTAACCTTGAAGATGTGCCTTTTTATAGTGAATTTATCAAATACGCAAAAGATAATCACGCTGAGGTAATTCCTATATCAGCAGATTTAGAAGTGGGGCTTCTTGATCTTTCCGAAGAAGAGAGAAATGAATATTTTGATGTTTTAGGAATTAGCTATGAAAGTGGTTTAGCTAGGTTAGTTAAAAAAAGTTATGCTCTACTAAAACTTTTGACATTTTATACAGTTAAAGGTCCAGAAACAAGAGCATGGACTATACAAAGAGGTACTAAAGCACCAGAAGCTGCTGGTAAAATCCATTCTGATATGGAAGAGGGTTTTATTAAAGCAGAGGTAGTAAGTTTTGATATTCTAGAGGCTTTAGGTTCATTTAATGCAGCTAGAGAAAAAGGTGAAGTAAGAGTAGAAGGTAGAGACTACGAGATAGAAGATGGGGATGTTGTTTTGTTTCGTTTTCGGGCTTAAATGAGTTGTATCTTTTCTTCTTAAAACCTACTTTTTTGTTGTCTAGCTTGTTTTAGAGATACTTGAGATAATTATCTCTAGGTGGTATAATATGCCCGATGTCCCTGCTTTGAATTTATTTCAAAGCCATAGTCCAAGGGGAGGAGGTGAATGGCAGTGCGAGATTACGAGATGATGTATATCATCAATCCCACTGTCGCTGATCAGGAGGAGACCTTAGAAGAAGCCATTAATAAGGTTCATACACTGATTACCGACAACGGTGGCGAAATTGTTAATGTTGACCGTTGGGGCAAAAGAAAATTAGCCTACGAGATCAATGACATCTCAGAAGGTTATTATGTAGTAACAAAGTTTAAAATTGCTCCTTCAACTCAAACAGAGATCAATCGTGTATTAAAATTAAACGAAAATATTGTTCGTTACATGATTGTTAATGAGGAGCTTAATTAATTAGAGGGGGTCTTGGGATGTTAAACCGGGTGATACTTATTGGTAGGTTAACCCGTGACCCTGAACTGAAATACACCTCGACTGGTAGGGCTGTATCTACTTTCATTTTGGCTGTAGATAGAAACTTTACCAATCAACAAGGCGAACGGGAAGCAGATTTTATTCCTATTGTAACTTGGAATAAGCTTGCAGAAACTGTCGCACACAATCTAGTAAAAGGCCGTCTAGTCGCTGTTGAGGGAAGGCTTCGTGTAAGAAGTTACGAAGCAAAAGATGGTGAACGTCGTTGGGTTACTGAAGTAAACGCTGATTTGGTTCAATTCTTAGAACCTAAAAGTAAATATACATCAGATAATGATGACGACAACATTGATTCTCTTAACGACGAGGGGTATGGTTCAGGCGGCGATATTGATTCAGATTTACAAGAAGTTCCCTTTTAAAGGAGGGTATAAGATATGGAGCCCAACAAGAGAGACAGAAAGAGACGCCGCCGCAGAAAGGTTTGTTCCTTCTGCGTTGACAAGATGACTTCTGTTGACTATAAAGATATCGGTAGATTGCGCCGCTATGTTTCAGAAAGAGGCAAGATCCTACCAAGAAGAATAAATGGTAACTGTGCTCATCATCAGAGACAATTAACTCTAGCGATTAAAAAAGCACGCTATATGGCACTTTTACCATATGTTGCTGAAGAGTAATTTTCGAGGAGGGATAACCCTCCTCTTTCTTTTTTCTAAGAACAATGCATTTTTGTGCCTAAATTGGTATTATAAAGATGATACGACAACGATTATGAGAGGTTGACCTAAGAAATTATTTAAAAAATAGCAAAAAGTTACGTGTATACTGTCAAAGATGCCACAAGTTTTAGAGGAGAGATAGCGGTTTTTGCAGAAGCTAATGTTATTGGAAAGGCCACAAGAACCGATGAGGAGGTAATATTGTGGAGCCTACCACAAATCGTGATTTAGACATTGCACGTAATGCTAGGACGATCGATTGGTTGCGCACGGAAATTGTGGATCATGTTGCCAATCTTTATAAGGCTATGTGGCAAAATAGAGAAGAATTGATGCTTGATGCATTAGCAGGATTGATAATGGCAGCTTTTTTACTTGGCAAACGTTTGGGAATAAGTTATTCGCGATTGGAGAATCGACTTTGGGCTAAACTAAACGCAAGTATAAGAGAGGGTCATGAGATAGAAAAATGGTATGGTGATATGACTAGTCTCCTACACTATTGGCAAGATAGAGGTGATCCTTTTGATGGAGGATAAAAAGACTTTTAAATGGGCAGAATATATATTTATCTTTGCTTTCATGGTTCTAATTGTTTCGTTTTCTTTTACCTTTATGCCTTTTTCGCTTTTTTTGATTACTTTAATCCCTTTACCTATTCTTATAGCTACATATCGGCATAATACATTACCGGGAGTAGTTATTGCTACCTTAGCAAGTATCTTTTTTGCTTATTTTCTCCAAGATAGTACACTAGTAATACTAGTAATTGCTATGGCAACAGTAGGTGTGGGTATAGGCAATGCGATGAAAGAAGGTCTGTCCTCTAAGAAAGTCTTAATAATAGGCATTGTTTCTAGCCTGATAACTATGTTTTTGTTAGGCTTAGGGCTATCTTTAGTAACAAAACAACCTCTTTCTGAGTTCTATAAAGAAACTACCGATAGAATTATTGAAGATATAACAAAGATAGAAACAACCAACGAGGCCAATATTGAAAGAGTGAGATTGGCTATAAATACATTTACCCTATTACTTCCTTCTATGTTAATTACAGGTGCTGTCTTAATTGCTGGTATTAATTTTATGGCTGGTAGTTCTATTCTTAGGAAAATGGGTGTGCCTAATGTACAAGCGTTGCCACCAATCTCTAATTGGACTTTTCCCACTTGGCTTTCAATTACCTATTTTATTCTTTGGCCCTTATCATTGATAGGGACTTTCCCTCCAGTAGTAAGTATTATTATTAAAAACTTACACAGTATTGTACGTTGGTTTTTAGTCCTTCAGGGCCTAGGTGTTTTAATCTATTTTTTGAATACCGTTAGGGTACCTAATTGGCTGAAGGTTATTATTCTTTTGCCAGTATATCTCTTTAGCAGTTGGTTTTTAGGTTTTATTGGTGCATTGGATCCTTGGTTGAAATATAGAGGTAGGGTAAGATTGTATAAAGAAGAGCTAGAGAAAGAAAAAGAAAAAGATAAGCAAGATTAGGAGGTTGCATATTCATGGATGTTATTTTAACACAAGATGTTAAGTCACTTGGCAAAAAAGGTGATCTTGTTAGTGTTAGTGAAGGTTATGGCAGAAACTATCTTATACCTAAAGGACTAGCAACCTTAGCTACAAAAGGAGCTATTTCTCAGATAAAAGAGTTAAAAGAAGCAGAACAAAAGGCAGAAGAAAAAGCCAAAGAAGAGGCGATTGAGCTTGCAAAGAAGCTTGATGGCAATACAATAAAGCTTAAAGCTAAAGCTGGTGAACAGGGTAAAATCTTTGGTTCTATCACTGCCAATGATGTATCAAATGCTATTAAGAAACAGTTTGGTGTTGAGGTTGATAGAAAGAAAATACAGCTTGAAACAATTAAAGAACTGGGAACATTCCCAGCAAAATTACGTATTTACCCTGAAGTAAGTGCTGAGATTAAAGTATTTGTTGAAGCAGAAGAGTAATTAATAAACTTTAAGGTTCCTAACTATTGTTAAATAGTTGGGAGCCTTTTTTTAAGGTTATTTTGGAGATCACCGGAGAATTTGCCAAAGGTCTTGCTTTTGCCTATCTGTATAGGTAAAATACGAAAAAATGCATTTAGGATTAAAGGAGATCTAAAACCAATGGAAAAGAATTCAAAAATAGCCAAAGTACTACCTTTTGCAACTACTATTTTTCTTTTGGGAGTGGTTTTTGGAGCAAGCTCTAAAGTAACTTCTATTTCTGATAAAGGGGCTATTTTAATGTCTGCTCTAGTCTTTTCAGGGGCTAGCCAGTTTGCGGCGTTAAATCTTTGGCAATTGGGAGCTTTTAGTGTTATTTTGTCTACAGCACTTTTAAGTAGTCGCTTTATTTTAATGTCAGCATCTTTATCATTAGAGGCACAAAAATTGCCACTTCACCAAAAGGTTCTTCTTGCCTTTGGTATTATCGATGAATCCTATGGCCTTTATATCAGCGAAAGTTATGAAGGAAAAAATAAGGATTTTAGTTCTTTTTTTCTTTTTTCCTTTGTTTTTTACTTATGTTGGTTAAGCGGTACATTGATCGGGGTCCTTTGGGGCTCAAAAATCCCCTTAGCGGTACAAGCATATTTAGAACATGTCTTTCCTATGGTTTTTTTAGTCTTAACTATTATGACCTTAGATTCTTTGACAAGTATTACTACAGCTGTAGTAACAGTGATACTTTTTCTTATAGGTATAAAGTTTTTTTCACCAAGTTGGTTGGTATTAATAGTGACAGTACTCTCTAGTCTTATAGGTTTATTTTTACCTCAGCCTAAAAAAAGAGGTGAAAAGTAATGACAGAAACAGGAATCATTCTCGTAATGGCATTAATAACCTTTGCTTTTAGGTTTTTACCTCTTTTGCTATTTAACCAATCCTTTACTATGCCGAAATGGGTTGAAAGATGGTTTGTCATTCTGCCCCCGGTTATTTTGACAGCCGTAACAATACAAGCTATTGTGACAGCAACTAGTACTGAAACAACTAAATTGCCTTATCTTGCTTATCTTGCTTGTTTAGGTACTGCAATAAAGACCAAAAGACTGTTTTTATCTCTGGGAGTTGGCCTTTTTACCCTAGTAATATTAAATGTCTTTGCCTAAGTTGTAATGGGGTAAGAGAGTGAGGGGGAATTTATTAGTACTAGAGTTGTTACCCATAATAAAAACAGTGTTACTCCTTAATAAGCGCTAAGCGCTAAGCGTCAAGCGTTAGCCGCCTGCAAATCTTTAGAAGGATCGATACTTTACTTTGTTAATAACATAAGGAAATGAGGGCTTTGTAAAATATATTTTCATAAGGAGGATGAACCTTAATGAAACAAAAGGTAACCATAGGTTTAGTGGTTGGCAGTGTTCTTTTTTCATTATTAGTTTTTTATACCTTTAATGAAATGACTAGTAAAAGAGTTAGTGATGAGCAGAGATATAATATGTTAGCAAGCCTTCTTAAAGAAGAAGTGAAGATAAATAGCCATGATAATTTACAACTACACGGATTCTATATTCCTTATTTTCGCTCTCAAGACGAAACAGTAAAGACTATTATTTTAGTTCATGGTTATAGTGTTTCTTCTGCTTATATGTTGCACTATCTAAGAACATTTCTTGAGCATGGCTGGGATATTTTATTAATTGATCAAAGAGGGCATGGCCAGAGTGAAGGAAAGTATGCTTCATACGGTTTTCATGAAAAGTTTGATCTAGACAGATGGGTAAGCTGGGTGCAACAAAGAAATGGTGAAGATTCAATAATTGGTCTACTAGGTGTTTCTATGGGTGCAGGAACGGTGCTTGAGTATGCAGCAATTAATCAAGATGCTAAATTTATTATTGCTGATTGTCCCTATTCAGACCTAAATGAACTAATAAAATACCAGATCTGGCAGAGAGCACACCTTCCATCGTTTCCGCTAATAAATGCTGTAAATGTGATGTCTTGAAGTGTAAAACCAACTTTCT
>DUTE01000062.1 GCA_012842235.1 Bacillota bacterium | reverse complement strand
CTTTTATCGTTTAAGGTAGTCATTTTTTTCCTCCTAATGTTTGGCAATAGTTTGTCAAGAAAAAGAGAAAATCCTTCTTATTGTTATTATCTCTTTCAGTTATTAGCCATTAGCTATTGGCCGAGATTTTTGATGTAGTGTTAATTCTTAGTTGTTTTACAGTGTTTGTTTAACTCTAGCTTAAGAATTAGTTTTATTTGCTAGTTGAAAATCCTTAGTTTTAGGGGATGGTTATGTTTTTGCTATCAGCCGCTAAGCAATGTTTAGTTTTTCGGTGTTAGTGACTTAACATATTTTAGCTAACTTAATAGCAAACTTCACAAGGTTTGTAGGTAATTTTTCTCTAGTTAGATTGATTCTTCCTTGTTTTACTCTTTTTTCAAACATGTTAGTTTCAATTAAGAATCTTCGGGAAGGAAAAAAATGGTTGAAGAAGAATATTTTAGTGGATGGAAAAATAGGAAAAAGGGGGTAGCACCTTGAAAAAAGCTTTTAACCAATGGATTTTGCCAGATGGCTATGATTTAGTATTAGGCTGTCAAGAAGGAAAAAATGCTGGTTTTGCTGGGATTGAACTCAATGTAGAGCTAGATAAAGGACCAATCTCTCTAGATAAACCCCTAGATGAGATGGAGGAGTTGGCCCAAAAAATAGCAGAGACTGGCTTAGAGGTAGCAAGTTTTCTGCCAGTAAATATCTTTCCTAATATAGCTGCTGACGCATCAGAGAAAACTATTGATCTAGCTGTAGAGAGACTAGAAAAGCTTTTGGATCTGTGTGAGATCTTTGATACAGATGCAATACTAATGGTACCTGGAGGGTTATGGGAGAATGTAGCAAGATATGATCAAGCTTTTCAAAATGCTAAGAAAGTCTTAAAAGAGATGGCTTCAATTGCTGAAGAGAGAGATGTAGTCTTAGCGGTAGAAAATGTTTGGAACAAATTTCTTGTAAGTCCTTTAGATATGGCAAGATTTGTCGATGAAATAGGTAGTTCTAGTGTAAAGTGCTACTTTGATGTAGGCAATATTCTTGCTTATGGTTGGCCTGATCATTGGATAGAGATCTTAGGGGATCGGATCTATAGAGTTCATCTTAAAGACTGGAAGGCTAGTGTAGGCAATATTGAAGGATTCTGTAACCTCTTAGAGGGTGATGTAGATTGGCCTAGAGTAAGAGAATCTTTCAGAAAAATAGGTTACAATGGTTGGTTTACAGCAGAACTCTTTGCTTACAAACATTTCCCTGAGACACTACTTTATGAAACATCTTTGGCTATGGATAAGATAATTGATGCTTAAAAGCTTAAAGCCTCGGTTTTTTACCGAGGCTTTTTTACATTTAAAAATTGGACATACTACTACAAAAGAGGAGGGAATCAAATGGTAGATCTTTTTCAAAGCGAGTTGTTAATGGAGGCCAAAGATTATCTTTCTCATCAGAATACAGCTTATTTAGCAACTACAGGATCGGCAGGTCTAAGAGTAAGTCCAGTAACAATCTTTCTCAATGATGAGATGGGTATCTTCTTACATTGTTTTGGTGGTGATAAGTTAATAAACATTAGGGAAAACCCTGAGGTCTGCCTTTTAGTTGTTGATGACAAATGGACACTTGATCCTGGTCTTTACGAAGGTGTGCAGGTCTTTGGTATTGTTACAGAGATTATGGCTGATACAAATGAATATGAGGCTATAGAGATTTGGTGTCCCTACGAGCATTCCCCTGAGATGACTCTTATTGAGTTAACACCAAAGAAGATGGTTATTGTCGATTACATAGATGATCAGAAAAGAAAGAGAGCTCTTGAGCTCTAGCACTATAGAGCTTTAGAGATTACAACGACATGATCTACCATCTTTCAAGGCCAGCTGAGGGAGGCATGCTTCGCGTTTTAATCAATTTATTAACGACTCTAGCAGAGAAAAATACAAAACAAGAGCTTTGGACTAAGGAAGGTGAATTAAAAAAGAAAGCAGAGCAACTAAATATTTTAATCAAAGATTGGCCTTTGGCCGATAGAATAGCTTTTACAGATTTAGCTGCTTTTTTACAGCAAAACCAATTAGCTGAAGGCTTAGTTTGCTATCATGGTCTAAAGAGCTTTCTTGTGGCAAACCCTAAAGATAACCCAAGTTTACTATGTCTCTACAACTCATTATTTCCTCCATATGGAAGAAATGCTTTGCGTCGCTTAATGCTTGGCTTTACCAAAAAGCGAATAAAAAACCTCAAAGGTGTGGTCGTAGCTTCACATTCTCAAAAAAAAGAGGCAGAGGGTATTTTTTCCAAGGTTTCTGTTATTCCTAGTGGGGTTGATACTAATGAGTTTATTCCTTCTAAAGATCGCCAAAACATTATTGGCTTTTTAGGAAGAGTTAGAAAAGAAAAAGGAGTGGAATTGCTTTTTTCTCTTGCCTCTTACTATCCTAGTTGGCAATTTGAATTTGCTGGAGCTATACTTGATAACTACAACGAAAAGAGACTACCAGCAAACGTGAAACTCTTAGGAGTTGTTCCCAAACCGAGTGAGACTATCTCGCGCTGGAGTATTATGGTTTTGCCAAGTTTCACAGAGGCTATGCCTCTTTCGATTCTTGAAGGTATGAGTTCAGGACTTGCGGTAGTGGCAACAGATACAGGTGATATAAAAGATCTATTAGACGATGTAGGGGTTGTCTTTCCTGTAGGTGATCTAAAGAGATTAAAAGAAGCACTTGATAGACTTACCCAAGACAAAAGCGTAAGAGATGAACTAGGTTATAAAGCTCGAAAAAAAGCTTTACAATTTGATTGGTCAAAGGTCATGAAGATGTGGGTAGATCTCCTTTGTTCTTTGGAGGTGGGCCCTTGAAAAAGTCAGCAGTGCTTTGCTTTTTTTTAATTTTGTCTCTATTTATAGCAGCAAAAACATATATAGTAACTCTACCTTATGTCATATTAAACGAGGCTATGACAGAACCACTTCTTGTTCAATTTATTAACAGTTCTTCCTTTGCTTTACTCAATGTACAATCAAAGAATACAGGAAGGTTATCATCAGCTTATGCTACTTTAGGGGCTAAAGTGAGAGCAGCAGGGTTTAGTGAGGAGATTGGCGTTAAAGTCTATAAACCAAACCAATTATATGACGAGGGAAGTGCTTTAGCTATCTACAAGCAAAGAACAGGGCTAGTTCCCGAAGAAGATGGTCTGCTTCTTGTAGATATCGAAGCGTTAAAAAACTTAAATGAAGATCAATACTATGAAATAACACCAGGGCTTATGGCCTCTACTTTAAGACTCAAAGGCAAAACTACAGCTTATATAGGCAACACCAACACATTAGAAGAACCAAGAAACCCTGGTGCTTTAGGAGTTATTGATAGGTGCGGTTTTATCGCCGAAGGCGAAAATATAGATATCCTTTGTCAGAATCTAGAAAAACCATTTGGTTTTGAAGCAGACTTAACAAAGATTATCTTTTTGGCTCTGAAATCTCAAGCAGAGGTAGTTCTTATTGAGATGGGAGATGTAGAGAGAATTGAAGCTGAAGCTTTCTATTTAAGCCTTGATTCATATAACAAACATAGAAAAGCTGCTCTTAGAAAAACAGCACAACTTCTGCTACAGCTTCAAGTCTCTCTTTTAAAAGAAGACACAATTATTCTGCTTTCAGTTCTTCCCGACAAGCTTAGCAAAAAAGAAGGCTATGGTTTAGGTTTTTTAGCTATTTGGCAAAATCAAAAAGAAGCAGCCCTACTTTATTCGCCGACTACAAGAAGAGTAGGCCTTGTTGCTCTTACTGATATAGCACCTACTATAGAGTACTATGCTGGTTTTGAGAAGGCTCTCTTTCAAGGAGGAAGCGTCTTAGAAAAAGTACCTAAAAAAAGAGATAGTTTAGTAAAGCTTCTTGATGAAGATAGAATATCTGCTCTTATAAAGAAAATAAGGCCCATCTTTTTTAGGCTATACATATCGCTTCTTATCGGTACAATTGGTGGCGCTTTTTTATGTATTGTGGCTTTCCCTTTTAAAAAGTGGTTAAATTTTTTGCAGATTCTTTTGTTTTCTGAAGCAATTTTGCCTCTATTTTTACTTAGCCCGGCTTTAGTAACTGCTAAATACTATCTGCCTGTTTTTTTTCTCGGGATAACTCTTGCCTTTGTTTTAGGTTTTATTAATTACCAAAAAAAGCAGACTCTTTGGCCAATTATCGTAATTAGTGTCCTTTTTATACTTACATTAGAGCTAATTTTTAGTGCTTCTTTGATTCCTAGAAGTGTTTTTGGTTATGACTATCAAGCAGGAGCCCGGTTTTACGGTATAGGTAATGAATATATGGGCTACTTAATAGGGGCAGTATTACTTTGCCTTTATTATTTAGGTCTCGTTAAGAAAAGACCGTTAACAGGCCTTGTTTTAGTGGCTTTTTATATGCTTGTTATAGCTTATCCTTTGTTAGGAGCCAATGTTGGGGGAGGCTTAACAATGCTCATCTTATTATTTGCTTGGCTTAAAATTGGTGCAAAGAAGAAGCTTTTTACGCCATATCTTCTGTTCTTACCTCTGTTTTTTCTCCTTTGGGTAGTTGCAGATTACTTAAGGGGGGGGAGCCATTTGATACGTACTATTTTAGCTATTAAAGATGATGGTATAAAAGTAATGCTAGATGTAATTATGAGAAAGGCCTCAATGAACTTAAAACTTTGGCAATACTCTCTTTGGTCAAGGGGTTTAATTGCTTTTGTTGTTGGTCTTCTTTGGCTAGTTTATCGGCCTGTTGAGTCCTTAAGACTCTATTTAGGGCAAGCAGTTGGTCTACGGAAACTTTTAATCCTAACAATCATTACAGCCTTTTTTGCTGTAATTTCAAATGATTCAGGTGTTGTTGCTGGAGCCTTGGTTTTTTTAATACCAGGATGCTTTCTTTTGAGTGCACTTTTAGGAAGTGTTTCGGAAAATGGTTAAGCAGGGAAGAACTTATTGAAAATATTAGCTAAGGCAATAGAGAGAGCAATATAGAAAGTAGGTAAATTTACCTTCTACTAATGCTCTCTCTATCTGTCCGGTTATTAGGCTATCAGCTTGTTAAGCTAAATTTTATATGCCGCAAAAGGGTATGATCTTATGCCTCTTTAAGTTTGAATTGTCCTAGTAGTTCTTTTAGCTTTCTTGATTGATCTGCAAGTGAACTAGCACTAGCAGCCATCTCTTCAGAAGTAGCACTTTGTTCTTCTACTGAGGCAGCTATCTCCTCACTAGATGCAGCATTGTCTTCAGAGATTTTTGTAATAGAATCGATAGCTGCAACTAAAGCATTGGTATTTGCTAACATATCAGCTGTAGCCAAGCTTGTAGTTTGTGTAATACTACCAAGAGATTTCATTGCTTTACCGACTACTTCACTATTTTGACTTAGTTTGTCAGTAATAGTCTTTAGCTGAAGCACCGAGCTTTTCACATTAGCAGCACTTTCACTTATCTGTTCTAGCTGCAAAGAGGCAGTATTAGTAACATCTATACCTTTTTCTATGTGCTGACTAGTTGTCTTTACAGCCTCACTAGCATCTTCTATAGAGACACTAATGTGTTTGATAATACTACTTATCTCATCTGTTGATTCTCTTGTTCGATTGGCAAGAACCCTTACTTCTTCAGCAACTACTGCAAATCCACGTCCATGCTCACCGGCCCGTGCAGCCTCGATAGCTGCGTTTAGAGCTAAAAGATTTATCTGATCAGATATTTCATGGATTATTTTAATAATAGCTTCAACAGCTTTAGCATCTCCTTCTAAAGAATCTACACTCACTAAGGCTTCTTTAATACCTAGCTCTATGTTATTCATGGCTTCAACAACTTCGTTTATTGCTGCTATTCCATTATCAGCAAAGTGATCGTTTTGTTGGGTAGAGTCCATGATGTGTTCAATGTCTAATTGTGCAGTATGGATAGAGTTTATCATCTCATCAGAGAGTCGGTGGATTTCATTGACACTTGCAGAAGAATCCTGAGCACCTTGGTTTATTTGCGAAAGAGAAGTTGCAAACTGATTAATAGATTCATCACATTGGGAGATACTTAAACTTTGCTTATTGATACCTTCAGCTGCAGAGCCAATGGTATAGGCAATTTGGTTATTGACATTAGCTTGTTGAGTCACAGCTAAAGAAAATTGATGAGCATTTTCATCAATATCGTGGGATATAAGATAGATGTCACTTATATCTTGAGATAGTTTATGGGCAAAAGTATTAAAAGCTTTAGCTAGGCGGCCGATCTCATCTTCACTTTTTACAGGAAGCCGTTTAGTTAAATCACCATCACCTGTGGAAATGCCCTCAAGCAAACCTACAACATCGGTTAGTGGTTTTGTAAATCGATCGGTTATTTTCCATACTAAGAAACTTAAAACAACAAGTGTAATAATGGCGTAGATGAAGATAAGATAAACTGTTTTTCTAGTAGGTTCTTTGTATTCCTTATAAGGAATTGCTAAAGAGATTGGCCAGCCTAAATTAGGGATAGAACTATAAAAGAGAACAGTTTTAGTATTATCAACTACGAGAGTGTCTTTACCTGATTCTCCCTGAAGCATTGCTAAAAGTACAGTACCTAACTGAGTATCCATAGAAACTGCGTTTTGACCGATTTTTTCTTTTTTTCTATGGGCCAAGATAGTTCCTTGTGTGTCGGCCATAAAAGCATAGCCTTGTTTGCCAAGCCTTAGATTACCTACAAATTCTGCTAAAGTATCGATGAGAATATCTGCTCCTATTACGCCAATAACCTCGCCACTTTCAGTCTTAACTGTTTTTGATATAGTAATTACAAGATTGTTAGTGATATAGTCTCTATAAGGTTCAGAAAAGGCAGCATCTTTTGTGGTTAGAGATGCTTTATACCAACTTCTTTGGCGAAAATCCTCGTCTTCTGGTGCAGTCCATGTTTCATAAACACCATCAGTATTTTGCACCAAAAGAACACTACCATCTGTAGCAGATACCATGTATATAGCCATCAGCAAAGGATCGTTTTTTAGCACGTCTGTAAACACTAGTGTTAGTTGGCTGGTATCATATTCTTTTGCTTCAGTACTAAATGTTAGTGTTCGTATTGCTTTTTCTCGAAGCCCAAAGAAAGATTGTATTTCACTTTGGGCATACTCCAATTGATATTTTGCAGAGTTGTCAACTTGGCTTAATAATGCAGAATCCAAAGAAAGGACAGAGATTAAAGAGATGGTAACTATGGCAACAATAATGCAAATGACTACAAAAAACATCATT
>DUTE01000061.1 GCA_012842235.1 Bacillota bacterium | reverse complement strand
GAACAACTAGGCTCAGGGTATGTCGTTAGCTCATGGAGAGTCGGCACCTTTTGATGCTCCTTTCTATTCTAGTGAAACAGTTTCCTCAGTGAAAGCTATGTTATCAGAGTGGTTAATACCCAAGGTTTTAAATAAAGAATTTGCTTCAATAGAAGAGTTTAACCAAGAGCTTTCAGTAGGTATTAGGGGAAACAACTTTGCTAAAGCTGGCTTAGAAAATGCTTACTGGGATCTTGTAGCCAAGAAGAACAATCTTCGACTAGTCGATGCCATAGAGCAAAAACTAGAAGAGATGAATACCCCCAAAGAATATCTTAAGCACAGCGAATATATTGAAAGTGGCGTCTCTGTAGGTATCCCTGAAGATAGAAGCCTTGATACATTAAAAGAATGGGTGTCAGACTATGTAAAAGATGGTTACAGACGCATAAAAATCAAGATCAAGCCAGGCTGGGATGTTCTTCCTTCTCAAGCTTCAAGGGAAGTTATTGGTAAAGAGTTCCCTTTTTGGGTAGATGCCAACTCTTCTTATAATCTAGAGGATATCGCTGTTTTTGAAGCTTTAGATGCCTTTAATTGTCTTTTTTACGAGCAACCTCTAAACCATGATGACCTTCTTGATCATCATAAACTTGCAAATAAAGTTAAAACCCCTATCTGTCTTGATGAATCACTCAAATCTTACAGAGTAGGCAGGCAAGCTATTGAACTTGGCTCTATACCTGTATGGAATATCAAGATTCAAAGAATAGGCGGACTTTTAGAGGGACTCAAGCTTTATAAATTAGCTGTAGAAAATGGTATTAAACTTTGGGGTGGCACAATGCCTGAGTCAGGTCTTGGGGCTATGCCTATTTTAGCACTAGCTTCTTTTAATGGTTTTGTCTATCCTGCAGATGTAGAGGCTAGTGAGAGGTGGTATGGCAAAGATCAAGATCTTATTGAGATTGAGATGGACAAAGACGGTAAGATCTATCTACCTCAAGGAGTAGGTATTGGTACCGAACCAAACTGGGATATACTAGAAAAATACGGTAAAAAAATTGGCAGTTTTGCATAAGGGGGTGTGTGGGATAAGTTACAGATATTATTCCTAACTTATCTCACTTTCACAATGAAATTCCAGGAGAGCTTAAAAAAGCACTATTTTGATATAGTTAAGTTAAGAAGACAACTACACCAAAAACCCGAACTATCTAGGCAGGAGAGAGAAACCACCCAAATATTAGAGGAGTTTCTTACCTCGAAAGGAATCGCTGTAACCCGACCACTGCCAACAGGCCTTGTTGCAACTATTAAACGTGGTCAAGGCCCGGTGATTGCTTTTCGAGCCGATATAGATGCTTTGCCTGTTAAAGAAGAGACTAATTTGCCATTTGCTTCAAAAAACGAAGGTATTATGCATGCCTGTGGTCATGATGGACATGCTGCTGTCCTTGCTTTAGCAATGCTTTGTTTTTTAGAAGATGAATCTTGGCAAGGAGAGGTTAGAGGCATATTTCAGCCTTCTGAAGAGATGTATGGTGGAGCAAAACCTATGATTGAAAAGGGAGTCTTAGATCAGGTTGAATTAATTTTAGGTCTTCACATTTGGCCAGAAATACCTCAAGGTATTGTTGGCAGTTGTGTAGGAACAATTATGGCATCAAACGATCGTTTCAGTGTAAAAATAAAAGGTCAAAGTGCCCATGGTGCAACTCCACATCTTGGGGTAGATCCCATTGTCTCTGCCTGTAATATGGTGAATTCTTTACAAACCCTTATATCTAGAGAGATTGCCCCTTGGGAAGGTGCTGTGTTAACTATTGGCTCTATTAAGGCAGGTACAGCATACAATATCATCCCTAATGAGGCAGTGATTGAGGGTACAATACGTACTCTCTCACCTGTTATACGTGAGAAAATGGAGAAGAGTTTAAAAAGGCTCTGTAGTTATAGTGCTAAGGCTTTAGGAACAGAAGCTATAGTCGAGTATATTGAACAGTATCCTCCAACAATAAATCATAAAGAGGTAATTGAGCTTGTTAAGGCAAACTTGCCTGAGACTTTAGAGTATAAAACACTAGATCATCCCTCTATGGCTGCAGAGGATTTTGCTTACTACCTTGAGGAAGTTCCAGGGGCTTTATTCTTTTTAGGAAGTGGGACAAAGGAGTACCATTATCCTTTGCATCACAGCAAATTTCAATTTGATGAGAAAATTCTCAGTTTTGGTGCAGAACTGTTTTATAATGCAGGTCTAAATTATCTTCAAAAAAATGTCTGTCAATAATTTCCGTAAGTGCAGTGTTATTTGAGTAAATAGATAAAAAAGCACTTGACAGTCTCTGAAACTCTTGTTATTCTTATTTCAAATTACATCTCTTACTAAAAACTAGGAAAGGGAAAAGTACCTTAAGGGGGACTAATAGAGAGCCAGGGAGGGTGGAAACCTGGTAGAAAGCCTTAAGCGAAGTTCTCCCTCGAGTTGTCTGTCTGAATGAAGTAGGGCAGAACGGAAACTTCTACCGTTAAAAAGAAGCGGATATCGGCTATAGGCTATATTAGCGAATGCAAAAAATAGCCCGTATCTGTTAAGAGTGGGCTTTTGTAAGCCAATTAGGGTGGTAACGCGAGTATTAAACCTCGTCCCTTTGGGGACGGGGTTTTTTTGTATCCCAAAAGGAGGTAATCTAAATGATAATTGTAATGAAAGTCAGTGCCACTAAAGGAGAGATAGATTCTGTTTGCCATAGATTGGAAAACATGAAATTTTCCTGTCATGTGATTAGAGGTGTAAATCAGAGCGTAATCGGTGTTATCGGTGAGATAACAGATGATCTTTGCCAGCAAGCGGGTATGTGGCCTCAAGTAGAAAAAGCTTTGCGGGTGGGTAAACCTTATAAATTAGTCAGTAAAGAATGCCAGCCTCAAGGTAGCATAGTCAAGGTAAAGTCAGTAACCATTGGCCAAGACAAAGTAGTTATTGCTGGTCCATGCGCTGTAGAGACTGAAAATCAAATGTTAAAGACAGCTGAAGCAGTAAAAAAAGCAGGTGCCAACATGTTAAGAGGAGGAGCTTTTAAACCGAGAACATCCCCTTATGCTTTCCAAGGGCTTAAAGAAAAAGGATTAGAACTCTTAAAAGAAGCAGGTGATCTCTACGATTTACCTGTGGTAACCGAGGTAGTAGACCCTCGCGATGTTGAGCTTGTTACTAAGTATGCAGATATGCTTCAGATCGGTGCAAGAAACATGCAAAACTTTTCCCTATTGCAGGAAGTAGGCCAAACAAACAAACCGATTCTTTTAAAAAGGGGTCTTTCTTCCACTGTTCAAGAATGGCTAATGGCAGCTGAGTACATTATGGCCGAAGGTAATTCGCAGGTTGTTTTATGTGAAAGAGGGATTCGTACCTTTGAACCTTGGACGAGAAATACACTTGATGTATCTGCTATAGCTCTGGCTAAAGAGGTAAGCCATCTGCCTGTACTTGCAGATCCAAGCCATGCCTCAGGCAAAAGAAGTCTTGTAGAGCCATTAGCAAAAGCAGCTTTGGCAGTTGGAGCAGACGGCCTTATCATTGAAGTACATCCCAATCCAGACCAAGCACTTTCAGATGGACCGCAGTCTCTTAACTTTGCTGAATTTGCTGAGTTTATGGCTCATATTGGCATCAAT
>DUTE01000060.1 GCA_012842235.1 Bacillota bacterium | reverse complement strand
CAATCCCAGAAAGAGATGTTAGTGGAGGTAATTGGTTCAAGTGAAGAGTTTGATTGGAGCAAACCTTTGAGATTTAATTCTTTTTTGGTTAAAGGGAAAGCTGAAGAATATTAGAACGTCTAGTTTTCTAGGCGTTCTTTTTTGGGGAAAAAGAGACCAAAATAATTCTGTTAAACCAATATTCGTAAAAACAAGATAATTTTTGTGCGAAAGCTGCAGGGTTTTACTGATGAAAAGTGAAACTACTTATGTGGGAAATCATACCAGAAGCTTGTTTTTAGGACAACAGGGATAACGTATCGGCAGAAGTAAAAAAATACGCTTTACGCAATGAATATACCATGATAAAATGGTAATCGTAAGAAAGCAGGTGAACAGCCATAGACGAGTTGGATAGAAAGATCGTGGCTATCCTACAAGAAGATGGTCGCACACCTTATACAACTATTGCTGAAGCTTTAGGTGTTGCTGAAGGAACCATTCGCAAGCGAGTTGCCCGTCTTATTGACGATGGAATCCTTCGGATTGTTGGTGTAGTGGATCCCAAGATGGTCGATCAAAGCACAATAGCTGTTATAGGTATCCACACAGAAGGTGAGCCAGTAAATAATATTGTAGCGAAATTATCTGAGTTAGAAGAGGTCCGCTACATAGGGGTAAGTGCTGGCACTTATGATCTAATTGTAGAGATAGTTGTCGGTTCTAATGAAGAATTATTTGATATTTTAACTCACAAGGTGCGCTTAATTCCGGGAATTTCGGGTAGCGATACTTCGCTTATTATGAAAGTATGTAAGGAACGTTATAACTGGAGAGGGATTTGATAGGAGGTACTTTAATGAGAAAGCTTCAATGGGTGATTTCCCTAATTATTACCCTAAGCTGTCTAGTTGCTGCAGCTAATATTGGCATTATTCAGATAGTGGAACATCCTGCACTTGATGCAGCAAGAAAGGGATTTGTTGACGAATTAAAAGAACAAGGTATCGATGCTAATTACACATACCAAAATGCTCAAAATGATATGAGCACATTGCAGACAATAGCAGGGCAA
This sequence comes from Bacillota bacterium, assembly GCA_012842235.1. Taxonomy (GTDB): domain Bacteria; phylum Bacillota; class DTU065; order DTU065; family DTU065; genus DUTE01. The sequence continues at coordinate 2,972 of DUTE01000060.1, read as the reverse complement.
CTCGTTGCCGACAAGGTTGATCTAATCTTAGCCATTGCCACTCCTGCTGCGCAAGTTACTGCAAAAGCGACAACAACTATCCCTATTGTTATAACAGCAGTAACAGATCCTAAAGAGGCAGGATTAGTTAAAGATTTTGACAGACCAGGCACAAATGTTACAGGTACTTCTGATATGAATCCTGTGGATAAGCAATTAGAACTAATAAAGCAATTTAAGCCAAATGCCACCCATATCGGGATTATATATAATGCTGGCGAGAGCAATTCTGTTGTTCAGGTAGAGATGGCCAAAAAAGCTGCCAAAGAGCTAGGTTATAAGTTGGTTTTAGTATCTGCAACTGAAACAAGTGGTGTCTATCAAGCAGCTCAATCGCTACAAGGAAGAGTAGATGCAATTTATGTACCAACTGATAATACAGTCGTAGCAGCATTGGAGTCAGTTATTGCTTTTTGTGAACGCAATAAGATTCCTCTAATAGCAGGAGAAGGAGAATCGGTAAGCCGTGGTGCTTTAGCTACTATAGGTATAGATTATTATCAATTAGGACGTCAAACAGGGGATATGGCAATAAGAATTCTAAACGGCTCAAAGCCTGAGACCACCCCAATAGAATTTCAACAAACAATGAATCTTATTATCAATAAAGAAGCGGCAAAAAGAATGGGTATATCAATTCCAGATGTACTTCTCAAAGCGGCTACAATAATTGAGTAAAAGGAAAATGGCAAGAGGAATTGATGAATTTTACTGCCAACAAGGAAATGGAGGTGGGCAGCTGCTTATCTAAAGCAGTCTGCATATATTATGTTAGGCATTTGGGCAACACCCCTTGAACAGGGATTAGCATATGCCGTATTAGTACTAGGAGTCTATTTGACTTTTCGCATTCTTGATTACCCTGATCTTACTGTAGATGGTAGTTTTCCTTTAGGTGCGGCTATCGCAGCAACAGCTATAACTAGAGGTATCGATCCATTAGTAGCCACTCTAATGGGATTTTTGGGTGGAGCAATAGCAGGTGCTTTTACAGGATTGCTTCACACTAAATTAAAAATTTCTGGGTTGCTTGCTGGTATACTCACGATGACTGGACTTTATTCTGTTAATTTACGGGTAATGGGTGGACGCTCTAATGTTCCCCTTTTAAGAGAGGATACGCTTGTGACCTTAGCTCAAGCAAGGTTTGGATTTGCTTGGGGAGCTATTATTCTATTTGTTGCTTTTGTTTTACTAATTAAATTACTACTTGATTATTTTCTCCATACTGAAGTTGGTTTAGCACTTAGGGCATGTGGCGATAACGAAAAAATGATTAGGGCCTTAGGTGTAGATACAGATCTTTACAAGATATTTGGTTTAGCATTATCGAATGGCCTTGTAGGTATGGCTGGTAGTTTAATTGCTCAATATCAGGCTTTCGCCGATGTTGGTATGGGTATTGGTACTGTTGTTGCTGGTTTAGCATCGGTAATTTTAGGTGAGGCATTATTAAAACCTAAAACAATAATGAGTGCCACACTATCGGCAATAGTTGGTTCAATTCTTTACCGTTTTACTATAACACTAGCCCTTAGAGCAGGTTTTGCTGCAACTGATCTTCGTCTTGTAACAGCAGTTCTTGTTATAGTAGCACTTTCAGTACCTAAGATAAAAGAATTACCTTTTTTCAAAAAGACTGTTCAGGAAAAAGAGTCTACGCAAAACAAAAAAGTTTATAACCAACAAGCTTCTGTCTTGATGGGAAGTGAAAAACATGCTAGTGATTGAGAAGTTAAACAAGACATTTGAGTTAGGTGGAGGAACAACTAAAAGAGCAATAAAAGATCTTGATTTTCAAGCCCAAAAAGGTGACTTTGTTACTATAGTAGGCTCTAATGGAGCTGGCAAATCTACCTTGCTCAATTTAGTTGCAGGAGTATATAGTCCTGATTCTGGTAAAATCTTTATTAATGGTATAGATATAACCGACTTGCCAGAGCACAAAAGAGCCAAATTTATTGGCCGTGTTTTTCAAGATCCGATGATGGGTACTGCTAGTACTATGACTCTTGAAGAGAATTTAGCAATGGCGTTAAAAAGGGGCCAAAAACGCAATTTAAAACTTGGGGTAAAGGGAAATAGAGATAAATTTCGCAATACTCTGAGCAAACTCGATTTAGGTCTTGAGGATAGACTTACAGACCAGGTACGTCTGCTTTCAGGTGGCCAGAGGCAATCTCTTACATTAATGATGGCTACTCTCAATGCTCCCCCTGTACTACTTTTAGATGAACACACTGCTGCATTAGATCCTAAGACAGCTTCATGCATTATCGATATGACAAAAGAAATTGTTGTAGATAATGAACTTACAGTCTTAATGGTAACTCATAATCTTCAACAGGCTCTTGAGGTAGGTAATAGAACTATCATGATGCACGATGGTGAGATTGTTCTTGATCTTTTTGGCAAAGAAAGAGAAGACACTAGTGTTGACACACTGCTTGAGGAATTTAGCAAAGTTAAAAAAGAAAGATTTCTTGATGATAGAGCACTCTTAGCTTAGAGTGCTTTTTTCTTTCGCTAATAATTTTTTTATTTTAGGCAGGAATTACTACATTGTTATATAACATTATCTTTAGTAAGGGAAAGTCTCAAAAACCAAATGAGGGGGATTAGAATGAAAAGGAGAATTACAGGTATCTTTTTGTTGGTTTTCACCTTGGCTTTAGCTATTTCTGCTGAAAATTTAGCTCTAAACAAAAAGTATGTTGCTGATAAACCGCCAGAGAGTACTTATCCTGATAGTGGAGGGGCAGAACTTACTGATGGTAAAATTGGTGAGCTTTCTATCTATGATTCAGCTTGGTCAGGTCATCTTCGCAATGAATATCGTATATTTGTCGTAGATTTGGAGGATATATACACCATTGATTCTATTTCTCTTGGTGCCTTAAAAGATGAAGCAAAGCCATAGTGGCAAAGTAACT
>DUTE01000059.1 GCA_012842235.1 Bacillota bacterium | reverse complement strand
TTGGTAAATTACCTGCCTCTGCAGCCTCTAGCCCACCTAGCTGGGCTGCACATGCCCTGCACACTGCCTTAATCATTGGTTTGACTTCAAGGTATTTACTGGCAAAAAGTTCTCTCGCTTCTAGTCTTGGGATTAGACCACAAGTAGCACCTTCTAAAATAACCGCAACCTCATAACCTTTGGCCTGATACTCAATAGCATTGATTAGAAGATGTAAAAAGCACATCTCCCCTCCTTGAAACCCCACTAAAGCTATCTTTTTCATCTGTCTACACCCCTATATTGTTTTTTAGTTTAGCAATACTCTAAAGTGCACAGAAGTATTACCTTTTACTTAAATAATATATTTAATCGTGATAATTGATAATCTACATTTATTATACCAATGGTAGCAAACTACCAAACATTAATATCTTAACTTGGGATTGCTTAGAGTTAATAAAGTACATATTAGAAAGTCCACCCCTACATTTATTTGGAGTTACTTTTACATTCTCCTTTTCTTTTTTTATACCTGCAAAAAAGGGATGTTGCAAAACGCAAAATCATTCTTTGCATTATATAGCAGAAAGCCAAAAGACCAGGGGCGTTTTTACCGTATTTTGGAGAAATTATGTATATTGAATCTCTAACAATTGTTTGTATTAAACCTCAAGAGTTTTGCAGCAGGTCATTATTATGACACTAAAGATACACTACAACAATATCGTTATCTCCAAAACCAAGCTCTTTTAGGGACTCGGTTTTCTAATTTTACACAAAAACAGGAGCTGCTACACTAATTAATTGTGCAACAGCTCCTTTTAGCCTTTATAACTATACCTGTGAAATATGCCATACCCGGTTGTTGTAATCAGATACAGTTCGATCACTTGAAAAATAACCAGCATTAGCAATATTAATAATAGCTTTTTGCCACCAAAGCCTTTGATCTTTGTAAATTTCATTCGCTTTCTCGTGAGCCTTAGCATAGTCCTTAAAGTCTGCTAACACATAGTAAGGATCAGCAACCCCACCAATACCTAAAAGCAAACCTGTGTATATCTCTCGAAAAATCTCTGGATGATCAGGATCTAAAAAACCACCAATCAACTGATCAAGTACCTGTTTTAATAACAAATCATTCTCGTAAATCATTAGAGGGTTGTAACTCTTTAATCTTTTGCTTCTGTCAATCTCCTCGGAACTTAGCCCAAAAAGAAACATATTCTCTTTGCCTATGGTCTCCATTATCTCAACATTTGCCCCATCAAGTGTACCTATTGTCAAAGCACCATTTAACATAAGTTTCATATTTCCTGTTCCTGATGCTTCATTGCCAGCAGTAGATATCTGTTCAGAGATATCTGCAGCACAAATAATCTTTTCTGCTAGAGAAACCCGATAATTTTCTAAAAATACTATTTTGATCAATCCCTGTGTTCTAGGATCGTTATTTATTAAAACACTAAGAGAATGAATTAGCTTGATAATCAGTTTCGCCATTCTATAACCGGGAGCCGCTTTAGCAGCAAAGATAAAAGTATGAGGATAAAGTGGGTAGTTCTTATCTTCAAGAAGGCGGTTGTAAAGATAAAGAATGTGCAAAGCGTTAAGGAGCTGTCGTTTATATTCATGTAGTCTCTTAATCTGTACATCAAAGATAGATTCAGGATCAACGACAATACCATTTGTTTCTTTAATAAAAGAAGCTAGACGAATTTTGTTTTCTAAGCGAACTTCTTTAAGTTTTTTTTGCAAACTTCTGTCATTTGCAAAAGACTCTAGTTTTTTTAGCTCTTTAGGATTGGTAATCCATCCCTTACCTATATGCTCTGTAATAAGATCTGTAAGTAAAGGATTTGCTTTAACTAAAAAGCGACGAAATGTTATGCCATTAGTAATACCTAAAAACTTTTCGGGAAAAATCTCATAAAAATTGCGAAATACTTGATTTTTTAATATCTCTGTGTGTAGTTCTGCTACACCATTTACAGAAAACGAACCGACAATACACAGATTAGCCATGCGTACTTGGTTGTTAGCGACAATTGCCATTGAGGAGATGCGCTGCCAATCACCAGGGTATATCTGCCACAACTCTTGACAAAATCTTTCGTTTATTTCATTGACAATATCCCATATTCTTGGTAGCAGTTCTCGGAAAAGATCTGCTGGCCACTTTTCCAAAGCTTCTTCCATAACTGTGTGGTTGGTATAAGCAAATGTTTTAGTTGTTATCTCCCAAGCCTCTTGCCAGGAAAGGCTCTCTTCATCTATGAGTATGCGCATCAGTTCTGGTATTGCTAAGGCAGGATGAGTGTCATTTATTTGAATGACCCTTTTTTTTGCAAAATCAAAGATACTATTTCCTTGGCGTTTATAGTCATGTACAATGCTTTGAATACTTGCTGAAACAAAAAAATACTGTTG
>DUTE01000058.1 GCA_012842235.1 Bacillota bacterium | reverse complement strand
TAGTCAATTCATCAATACTAATATCAGTGACAAACGGTAACTTAAATAATGCTCCCATAGCACTTCTTACCACTTTGGGATTAAATGGATCAACAGTATTTTTAATAAGTATCAAGCCCCCTGCTCCACTAGCAAGAGCAGTTCTAAATAAAGTACCTAGATTACCAGGATCTTGAATACCGTCTAAAACTAGAAAAAAAGGCTCTTTTTCAATATCATCTAGAGTATATTGGGGTACTTCTAACACAGCTATGACCCCTTGTGGTGTTACGGTAGAGCTCAAAGATTGCACCTCTTTATCTTCGATAACAAAAAGAGGTGCTCGCTTTTTGGCCTTTTCTAGAAGACCTTGGTCATTTAATGATTGACCGACTAAAATTACCCTAAAGTTGAGACCTGCATCTAGTGCTTCTTCTAAAAGTTTGGGTCCTTCTAAAACAAAAAGGCCTTCTTTTTTACGCATTTTACGATCGTTATTAAGGGCACGAATAAGTTTGCTATAAGGTACCAAGGTCTTCACCTCATTCAATTAAAAAGGCCCGCATCGCGGACCTACTTTAGGCTTTTTATTTTGCAGCTTTAGCTACTTCTACTAATTGTTCAAATCCTACACTATCTTTTACAGCCATATCCGCTAGCATCTTACGATTAACCTCTACACCTGCTTTTTTCAATCCGCCCATAAAAGCAGAATAGCTCATGCCATGTGTTCTGGCTGCAGCATTTATTCTAGTAATCCAAAGACGGCGGTATTCTCTCTTTTTAGTTCTTCTGTGTACATATGAATACCACATAGATTTCATAACTTGCTCATTTGCAGGTCTATATAATTTATGTTTAGAACCATAATAGCCTTTGGCCTGTTTAAGCACTTTCTTGTGTCTCTTGCGATTTGTAACTCCACTAGTTACGCGAGCCATGGCGATTCACCTCTTTCAATATTGCTTATGAATATGGTAGCAGCTTACGTATTCTCTTTGCTTCACCTTCGAACATAATGCCAGGTTTACGCAGTTTTCTCTTTTGTTTTTTGGTTTTATTACTCATTAAATGGCTTCTATACCCTTTAGGTCTTTTGATTTTACCAGTTTTGGTAACTTTAAAACGCTTAGCTGCACCTTTGTGGGTCTTAAGCTTTGACATCTTAAACTCCCCTCTCTTTACTGCTTTGGTGCCAAGATCATGACCATGCTGTGGCCTTCAAGTTTAGGAGCCCTTTCTAAATCAGCCATATCAGACAGTTTTTCAGCGATATCTTTCAGCATTTCTTGGCCTAAATGAGAATGAACAATCTCTCGTCCCCTAAAGCGAACACTGAATTTGACTTTGTCCCCTCGAGAAAGAAACTCTTTTGCTCGATTGGTCTTAACTTCAAGATCATGAGTATCGGTTGTTGGCGTAATACGTAACTCCTTGACATCAATGACTTTTTGGTTTTTGCGGGATTCTCTCTCACGCTTACTCTGTTCATACTTATATTTTCCATAATTCATAACACGACAAACAGGTGGTGTTGCTGTAGGAGCTATCTCCACAAGATCGAGATTTCTTTCTTCGGCAGCTCTAATGGCATCTCTTATATCCATTATACCTAGTTGCTCACCGTCTTCTAAAACAACCCTAACTTTTTTAGCCCTAATCTGGTCATTGATTCTAAGGTCTTTGCTAATATTTGTTCCCTCCCTAAAATTTACAATCAAAAAAGAGCGGAAAAATCCCGCTCCTCTCAAACAAGCAAAATATAAGTGCTTTATGAGTTAACCTTACTAAGCTAAGCCGTAAGGTGAGAAGCGGGAGCTTCTTCTTTTTCGATTAAAATTATAGCATTTACACACTAGTGTGTCAACTATATTGATACATTTACCACAGGCAAGTTTGTCTAACTTTAATTGAAAAAGCAATTGCAACCCTAATGTCTACCAAAGTAGAAATAACTTTTACTAAAGTTCATAATGACTCTAGAAAATTGTATTATCGTTAATAGTACTTAAAAACCGCAAAAAACCTTTAGCAGGCGGAGCAATCTTTGCTCTGCCTGCTAAATCTACTAAGACTTAGGGATTTA
>DUTE01000444.1 GCA_012842235.1 Bacillota bacterium | reverse complement strand
GACCAGCTAAAAGAAGATTATTCAAATAAATTGAACAAAGCTGCTCACTCATCCAAGAACCACCATTTAACCACCGCTCATAAAGGCTCAGATCTGAGGGTTTTTTTGCCTCTACCCGTTTGCCACCAGGAAAGCTATACCAGCAATTATCTTCAAGATCCGAGCAATGCACCTCGACAATTCCCGGAACATCCTTTAGTCCTGCTCTTCTAATAACTACCACCTATACCACCTCTACAAACCAAGATCTGCAGCTATTGATTGCATGGCTAAAAGCCCTATGTCTATAAACTCCTCTAACTCAAAACCTAAAAGAGTGCACGAACGAATTTGTTCACGGTTTGCACCTCTTGCAAAAGATCGCTCTTCAAAATGGTTTATGATAAACTGAGTGTCTAAAGAATGAAGTTTTTTGTCTGGATGTATTAGTGCTGCAGCTACGATAAGTCCTGTTAGAGGATTAACTGCATATAGAGCTTTAGCAAGATCAGTTTTTCTCTCACCATGTCTAGGATGGACTTTAATTGCGTCAATTACGTAAGCTGGGATGTCACTCTGCACTTTTTATGCCATGCAGTTTAGGACTTTTTGCTGTTTCTTCGTAATCAATATCATGTAATAGGCCAGCTAAACCCCAATCTTCAACATCACCTTGAAATATAGGAGCTATTTTTCTCAAAATAGCCTCTGTGGCCAACATATGTTTTTGCAATTTTACATTTTTCACTTTAGTCTTCATTAATTGCCAGGACTCTTCGCGTTGCAAAGCACTCACCCCGTTATGGAAAATAAGCTAGAATATAGGAGGGCTAAATATGTCTTATTGGGTTTTATCAGCAGTAGAGTTAGGTTTTTTACCTCCTAAAAGCTGCTCTTTAGACAATTTAGAACCTGTTCTCAAATATCTTGATAAAAGAATTCCTTATCTAGATCCTTATATCAAAAAGAACCTTGAGCTATTTCGTCTACCTAAAAAGACTTTCCCAGATGCTAAATTCGCCATTTCTCTTGCATTACCCTACTATTATAAACCACTCCAAAATGAAGGTTTCTCTCTTTATTGCCAAGGCAAAGACTATCATAAGGTTATTAATACCCTGCTACAGGAGTATCTTTTAAAACTACAAAAACACTATCTAGGTTATTCTTTTCAGGCATTTTGTGACACTGGTCCTATTTTAGACAGGGCTGTAGCTTTAGCCTCTGGTCTTGGGTATCTTGGTAAAAACACCTCTATTATTCATCCACAAGCTGGCTCTTTTGTGTTTTTAGCAACTGTCGTTACAGATCTACCTTTGGAAAACGGTAATTTTATAGGTTTTTGTGCGCAATGTAATGCTTGCAAATCGGCCTGTCCAACAGAGGCGATTATGGATTCTTTTTTGATCGACACTAATCGTTGTCTTTCTGCTTTAACACAAAAAAAAGGCTTCCTCTCCTTTGACCTTTGTCAAAAGATCAGTGGCCATATTTTCGGATGTGACATATGCCAAACAGTCTGTCCCCATAATGCAAATATCCCATCTAGTTCAATAATAACACCTTTTTACCTTTTAAGAAATCCCGATCTTAACAGACTAGTTGCTATGGATTCCGAATACCGAAGGCTTCTATTGCAAAGTGCCGCGTCTTGGAGAGGGGTAAATATTATTAGGCGTAACGCCCTGATCAGTTTAGCCTTTAGTGATCTACCTCTAGATGCAGATATGATTGAAAAGATGGCTAAGTCTGATCCTAGCCATCTTATACGTACCTATGCAGCTTTTTGCCTAGAAAAAAGAGTCGGTAAAGACCTTTGGAACATAGCATTAAAAGATGCTCCTGCTGAAGCTCTAGCTTTTTATAAATCAATCAAAAATGCCCGTTGAAAGATATCTTTCACCTGTATCAGGAAGTATAACTACTATATTTTTCTCATTATACTTATCTTCTTTACTTAAACTAATCGCCGCAAACGCAGCTGCTCCACTAGAAATCCCCACTAAAAGTCCTTTTTCTTTAGCTAAAAGTTTTGTGGTTTCTATTGCATCTTCATTAGATACAGCTATTATCCGGTCGACTATCTCTGTATCTAACACCTTAGGCACAAAACCTGCACCTATACCTTGTATTTTATGTGAACCTGCTTTTCCCCCAGATAGAACTGGGGAATCTGCTGGTTCAACAGCTACAAGCTCAATCTGGGGATTTTTTGATTGGAGATACCTTCCTGTTCCTGTAATTGTACCTCCTGTACCAACGCCAGAGACAAATACATCTACTAATCCTTCAGTATCTTCCCATATTTCTACCCCAGTAGTTTTTTCATGGGTTTCAGGATTAGCAATGTTTTCAAACTGTTGAGGAACAAAAGCAGCGTATTTTTCCTTTAACTCTAGGGCTTTTGCTATAGCACCTTTCATTCCCTCATTCCCGGGAGTAAGAACAACAGTAGCTCCATAGGCAGTTAAAAGTCGTCTTCTCTCAATACTCATAGTATCAGGCATAGTCAGAATGAGTTTATAACCTTTTGCAGCTGCAACCATAGCAAGACCCACACCAGTATTGCCACTTGTTGGTTCTACTATAACACTACCAGGTTTGAGTAAACCTTGTTTTTCAGCTGTCTCAACCATATTTTTGGCAATTCTGTCTTTTACTGAACCGCCGGCATTAAAAGATTCAATTTTTGCCCAAACTCTAGCTTTGTTGTTAGCTATCTCCAAAAGTGGAGTCTTGCCTACCAACTCTAAAATGCTTTTATAAACTTTCACAACTGCCCCTCCTTAACGAATACATCTTCTTATCCCTAGTATTCCGATAGGAATTGTATGGTATTAATTTATGCCTGATTATATCCTTTGTCAATAGGGGAGTTGATAATATTTTCTTATTGCTTCTACATATTCAAGGCGTTCGTTAATAGCTCTAGCCATTTTAGAATAGCCATTGTTTTTAACTTTGATAGAGCCTCTATTTTCTTTTATTTCACTAATCCATTTTTCTAAGACCTCATTTTCAATACCTAAGTATTGACCATTATCTCTAATTCGCTCTTCTAGGTCTAAAAGATATACATCAATTGCTTTTTGCGGATCTCGATGTACTGGTAATGCTTTTTGCCGAAAAGCACCATTTTTCATCTTTAGATATTTAATCATACTCATGTTTGCCTCTGAAAAAATAGCCACTCCCGGTAAATTATTTCTTCTTACTTCAACTATCTGACTCTCAAGCTCATTAGCATCAAAGAGATATAGTCCAAGGCCACTAAAAAGCGGGACATTTGCTTCGTTAGCTCGGATATCTTCTTGAACTGCAGTCCTGAATTTAGGTGTTGTATCTCTATACTGCATAGGTGTAACAAAATCTATATAGCCCTCTTTTGACCAATAAACCCAATCTTGAAATAAACCATTATAATCCCAAGAATAGGGTGAACCTACTGCCGCTGAAATAAGAAGATCAGGACGAATAGATTTTAACTCTTCATAACAAAAACGTACAAAAGCATCTACGTGTGCTCTCCTAAAATCAGCAAATTTAATCTCTTCTATACTACCTTTTTTAATATCCAAAGGATCAATAAAATGCATCTTTCTAAATAGATCTCTTGAAGCTTCACTATATCCAAAATCCCCATCTTCATAGCGCATATAGTCTAGATGTAAACCGTCAATGTCATAATTTTCTACTAACTCTACCATAACTTCTTCAAGATACCTACGAAACTCGGGTATAACTGGTGATACAAACCAGGATTTCGAATCTCCTCGGGTGCCATCTCGTGTTACCTCAAGCCATTCCGGATGTTGCTGAATGAGATATCCTGGGTTTTTATAGCCTGAAGAAAACACTCTAACTAAAGGGTGTACTTCCATCCCTCTTTTATGGGCTTCGTCTATAAAAACCTCCAAAATATCCCCATCTTCCCATAAATAAACATATTGGTCTTGTAGTTTTGCAATCTTACTAGGATAAATTGTTGTGCCATAAGCATAGACCTCAGGAAATAAAATATGAATATCCAACTCAGCAATTTGGTCTAAGAGTATAGAGATGTCTTCTTTTCGATAGAAATTCCCAAAAGTCACATAATCGATCCACATACATCTAGTCTCTACAACTCTTGTATCCACAAACAGAGGCCCAATTTCCTCAAGTATATCTTCACCTTCTCGCCTTTTATCCCACTCATCACTTTTAAGCAACTCTTCTGCTTCTGCTAATTTATTGTTTATATATTCAGCGTCAATCTTTTGTAAATTCCAAAGTGCTAACTCCAATTGGGTTTTGTATTGATCAATCTTAGCGAAAGTAGGATAACAAAGAAATAGTATTAGCAAAAATACTCCCAATCTTTTTTTCAACGCTCCTCATCTCCTTATCAATAGTCTCCTTTATCCTTTACTAAAGACAATCGAGTAGTAATTGTGTTTTGCCTTTGATAAGAAAAACAATTACATCATTAGTTAAAGGGGAGTACCTATTACGTTATTTTCTTGTTTTAATGGTATTTTACCTTTTTTTCCCTTAAAAACAAAAAACCAGCTTTATGCTGGTATAAATTTGGCTCCCCAGGCAGGACTCGAACCTGCAACAACTCGGTTAACAGCCGAGCGCTCTACCATTGAGCTACTGAGGAGCAAAAAAATAATTCCGGCAACGACCTACTCTGCCACAGCGTCTCCACTGCAGTACCATCGGCGCTGAAGG
>DUTE01000443.1 GCA_012842235.1 Bacillota bacterium | reverse complement strand
TTTTAGCCTTTCAAACAAATACCATTATAAGTATAATAGCTTTTATCCTTTTTATTCATATTTACTTCTGCATAGTTCAGTGCAAACTCATTGCGGAAGTTGTCTGCCAGAACTTTAAACAAAGCATTAGCCTCTCTTCTAGTCAATCCTAATTTTTCATTGTCTGACGGAAATATATCCTCAATCTCAAAACCTATCAAGCAAAGATTTTCCAAAGATGTCTTTGATGTTTTGTCATATAGTTCAACTAAAAGGGCTTTCCAAGCTTCTTTTAATTGGTTTTGAGACTCACCTAGCTCTAGATTTTCAAAACAGACAGTTAAATCTTCAGCAAAATCGTTTAACGGCTGTCCTTTACCAAGCAACATATCTTCATTTTTTTTAGCAGTTTCTACAATAAGTCTTTTGTATAAAAATCTATCATAAGTATTTTGAAAATAACTAGCAAAAAAAGCCGCAGCTTGTCTACTATCAGAAAAGGTTAAAAATTGTTTAGGCAGTTCTTCTTTTTCTTCAATTGTACAATCCTCAAGATCAAAGCCAAATCTATCTAGTAAATCATTATCAGACTTAGTGATAACCCTAAAAGAAGGTAATTCTTCATAAAGTGCTGTACCAATAACACTTGTTACTGCTTCTTGGCCGGCAAAAAACGATCTTATAACGCCAAATTGTGTTTCTGTTCTCTCACAAACAACACATTTATGGAGTTTGCCTTCTTTAGTTTTAACTTTTCTTACTTTATTAACATACTTTTCACCGCAATCGCACAAAAACTTAGCTGTACTACAAACCCTTTGAATTGCTCCACACTTTGAGCAAAGATAGTATTCTTCTACCTCAATTTTGTATTCTTCGTTAGGGGTATCGTCGTTTTCATCCTTAGCTTCAGCATTTATTAAATAGACACTTTTTTTATTAACATCATCAAAAACCGATTTAGCCTTAAGATAACCATTTTCTTCTTTACCAAAAACATATAAACTGTTGCAGTATCTACAGATACCTGCCTCATAGACTTTGAAAGAATCATCTTTTTCGTAGTGAGTTTCTTTTCTATTAATAAACAGCTTTTTGTTGGGGTTTAGGGTAATGTAGGCCCCTTCTAAAGCTCGAATAAACATATGATATCTTGCATCAAAGAGTTTTCTTCCATGCTTTAGAGCAGATGAAGTAACTGTAATAAAGTCAACTAAATCATCTTGGCTAATTTCTAACTGCTTAGCAATATCATTGACCGACTTTGTTGTGTTATCGAGAGAGTTACGAACCTTAAAATATAACTCATCATGAAGAATTACCTCATAAAGTATCTCTTCTATCGGCAAATGCCTATCTATACTAGAATCATATTTCTCAATTATTGGTAATATTGCCTCGTCCGAGGTATTCTTTCGGATAAGTTTTGCCACCTTATTATAAAATGAGATATCTAGCTGCGTAAGATCTTTATTTGGTTTAGGAGATCTTGTCTCACCTCTAATAATATTGTTTGCTTCAAAGTCTGCTCCACAAAGATTTATAGCAAAATCAGCTACATCCTTGTTAGCGTTTTTGTCTCCTAAGGTTGCACTTGTCAAAATAAACTGAAGGTTTTCTTCTTTTATTGCACCTTTTAACCTTCTTAAAAGCATTGCAACCTCTATTCCTTTAGCCCCGTTATAAACATGGGCCTCATCTAAAACAACAAACTGCCAATCCTCGGCAAAGGTATGGGTAAAAAATGCTTTATCCCCTGGTCTTAT
>DUTE01000057.1 GCA_012842235.1 Bacillota bacterium | reverse complement strand
TGTCATTTTTAGTGATGCCTATGATGGTTGGTCTAATAGTACTTAATGTCCCGGTTACTCAGGTGATCTTTGAAAGAGGAGCCTTTACTAAAGAGGCAACTATAGCTACCTCTAGTGCTCTTTTGTTTTATGCTCTTGGCCTTCTTTCTATGAGTTGGCGAGATGTTATCAATCGAGGCTTTTGGTCGCTAAAGGATACTTTAACACCGATGTTTATCTCTGCTGGTGCAGTAGTTGTAAATATCATTGCTAATCTTTCTTTAGTTGGTCCTTTAGGCCACTCAGGTCTGGCTCTTGGTACAACTATTGCGGCAACTTTTAGTGCTTTCTTGGCTTTGGCTTTTCTCCGTAAAAAGACAGGGCCCCTTGGGTTAAAAAGCATCTTAAATTCTTTATCAAAGATAATACTTGCAAGTTTAGTTATGGCAGTTGTAGCTATTTTTGGCTGGCAGCTTCTTTTGCCATATGCTACAACTAGATTAATAAGAGCTATTTTGCTCTTTGTGGTTATTGGTGTTTCTGCACTAGCCTACTTTGCTACAGCCTATATTTTAAAAATTGAGGAGATGGATGTAGCAAGAAAGATAATGAGAAAAGCAAAAGACAAATATGATAAGATATAACGATTATGGGAGACATAAATTAGCAAAACTAGGATATACTACCTTGGATGCCAAAAAACGAGCGAATTTGAAATTTGATAACTAAGGACTTTTGGCATAAACTATAACATGAAATCATTAGCACTCACCAACAGCGAGTGCTAACAGGGAACAAAACCAGCTAGGAGGGTTGATTTATGAATATAAAACCATTGGCAGACAGAGTTGTTATCAAGCCATTAGAAGAAGAGGAAGTAGTTGTTGGAGGCATTGTTCTTCCTGATACTGCAAAAGAAAAGCCTCAGACTGGTGAAATCGTAGCTATTGGCAAAGGTCGTACTACTGAAGATGGAAAGGTTCTTCCTTTGGAGGTTAAGGTAGGAGACAAGGTTCTCTATGCCAAGTACGCTGGTACCGAGTTCAAACAGGACAATGTTGAGTACCTCGTACTCAAAGAATCGGACATTCTTGCTATCATAGAATAACGGAATACTATCTCTATCTAGGAGGGATTGTAAATGGCAAAACAACTGCTTTTTGCTGAAGAAGGCAGACGTAAGCTAGAAAAAGGTGTAAACACCCTAGCTGATGCTGTTAAAGTTACACTCGGTCCTAAAGGCCGTAATGTTGTTTTAGAGAAAAAATTTGGTTCACCAACAATCACAAATGATGGTGTTACTATTGCTCGTGAAATAGAGCTCGAAGATCCATATGAGGATATGGGAGCACAACTTGTCAAGGAAGTTGCTACTAAAACCAACGATGTAGCTGGTGATGGTACAACTACTGCTACAGTACTTGCTCAAGCTATGATCCGTGAAGGCTTCAAGAATGTAGCTGCTGGGGCAAACCCCATGATGGTAAAACGTGGTATTGAAAAGGCTGTGGATGTTGCAGTCGATTCTATTAAAGAGATAGCCAAACCAATTGAGGATCAAGACAGTATTGCTCAGGTTGCCTCAATTTCAGCTGGTGATGAAGAGATAGGCAAACTCATCGCTGAAGCAATGGACAAAGTTGGCAAAGAAGGCGTTATTACCGTTGAGGAGTCCCAGACCTTTGGTACTACCTTAGAAACCGAAGAGGGTATGCAATTTGACCGCGGTTATGTCTCTCCTTATATGGTAACTGATACAGAAAGCATGGAAGCTGTATTAGATGAGCCATATATTCTTATAACTGATAAGAAGATCGCTTCCATCCAGGATATCCTTCCTGTATTGGAAAAAGTTCTTCAATCTGGCAAACCACTTCTTTTGATTGCTGAAGATGTCGAAGGCGAAGCTCTAGCAACTTTAGTTGTTAACAAACTTCGTGGTACATTGAATGTGGTTGCTGTAAAAGCTCCTGGGTTTGGTGATCGTCGAATTGAGATGCTTGGCGATATCGCTGCTTTAACCGGTGGCCAGGTAATCTCTGAAGATGTAGGCATGAAACTTGAAAACACTACCCTCAACATGCTTGGTCAAGCTGACAAGGTACGTGTAAGCAAAGAGAACACAACCATTGTCGGTGGCAGAGGTAGTTCTGAGGCTATCCAAGGCCGTATTAATCAGATTAGAGCTGAATTGGAAGAGACCACTTCCGAATATGACAAAGAGAAGCTTCAAGAGCGCTTAGCTAAACTAGTTGGTGGTGTCGCTGTTATTAGAGTAGGTGCCGCTACTGAAACAGAGCTAAAAGAGAAGAAACACCGTATCGAAGATGCTCTCTCAGCTACAAGAGCAGCAGTTGAAGAGGGTATTGTTGCAGGCGGTGGCGCAACCTTAATCTATGCAGCCAAAAAGCTTGAAGCTCTAGAGGCTGAATCTAATGGTGACATGAAGACTGGTGTCGCTATTGTACGCAAGGCCTTAACTGAGCCTCTCAAACAGATTGCTCAAAACGCAGGTCTTGAAGGTGCAGTAATTGTTGAGCATGTAAAGACTCTTCCTGTTGGTCAGGGCTTTAATGCCGTTACTGGTGAGTATGAAGACATGATCAAGTCTGGTATTGTAGATCCTGCAAAGGTTACAAGAAGTGCATTGCAAAATGCAGCATCAATCTCAGCGATGATGCTAACAACTGAGTGCTTGATCTGCGATATTCCTGAAGAAGAGCCACCAATGCCAGCTGCAGATATGCCACCGATGTATTAATAGATTAAAACAAAAAAATGATAGAGCCTACAGTAGAAATGCTGTAGGCTCTCTTTTTCCATATTATAGTTAAAATCTTTGTTTAAGATATCTTGGAAATGGTTATCTTTATTTTAATTCATGAAGACTTTAAGGATTAGCTCGTCGTTTTTTAGGTTACTTTTTTGCAGGAATAATTTCTACAGAGGTTGTTATGTTGGCTTTAAGTGAATGCATTACACCACAATATTTTGTCGAGGAGAGTTCAACGGCTCTTTTTACTTTTGCTTCATCGAGATCGCCAACAAAGACGTATTTAACGTGAATATCTGTAAAGAAACGAGGTTGTTCTTCGTTTCTTTGACCACTAATTTCCATATAATAATCTTCAACAGGTTGTTGCATTTTTTCAAGTATCATAATAACATCAATACCTGTACAGCCACCTATCGCGGCAAGTAAAGCTTCAGTAGGTCTAGGTCCTTTATCCTCACCACCGATATCTTTGTTTGCATCCATAAGCAATTCATGGC
>DUTE01000442.1 GCA_012842235.1 Bacillota bacterium | reverse complement strand
ATTTGTTACAATTGATAAACATTGAGGTATAAATAGAAAAGCCTTAACGCCTTAAAACCTTTGCCTAAAATAACATATTAACATTAATTGTACGTCAAAACGAAACTAAAGTCTAAAAGGCCTTTATTGCCAACCACCATGAATGTCGCATTCTTCTGTAGGTTCTGCCCCTTTTAAATATTTTACTTTAATCACTTTTGATTGAGGACAAGCAAAAGTTGCTACCTTATTAGATTCAGTACAGATCTCTACTGTAACAATATAGTCTGGTTCTTCTTTGGGTACCGTCTCTTCAGATACAGGCATCTCTTGCTCTTTCTTATCCTTTATTTTTTCCTCTGGTACTTTTTCCTCTGGTTCAGGAATGACTTGGCTATGACCTTCTTGAGTTTTGGGGATAGTAGTTTCTTGTTTAGTCTCGTTTTTGGTGCCAATCATATCAAAGAGACTACCTATAAAGTTTGAACCTGTGTCATTACTCTTTTCCTCTTCCCATTCAGATGTCAAAGGTATCATATTACGATCTCTTATAGGTTTCTGAGGCTCATGAATGGTACAAATTGTTTTAGGTTCAGTTCCTTTAATAAATATCTCTCTGCGTGCTGACTCTACCGGGCAATAACTTTGGGCTAGAAGCCCTGAATCGGTACATACATCCAAATCGACTAAACCATCAGGTCTGATAAAATCGGTAGGTTCTGTACCTTCGACTACTTTCTTCATATATTGACCCCATATCCGAGCACAATCCCAGCTACCGTATTTGACCCCACCATAGATCATCTCTTTGGGGAAATCTTCACCGACCCAAATTGCTGTAACTAGCTCTGGTGTATAGCCTACATACCAGGCATCAAAATAGTTGTCGGTTGTCCCGGTTTTTCCTGCCTGTGGTCTACCTATATTAGCTTGCTTAGCGGTTCCGTCTGTAACAACTCCTTGCAACATGTCGGTAAGAAGATAAGCAACTTTTTCATCCATAACTACTTTGGCTTTAGGATGATTTTCTTCGATAATTTTCCCACGGGAATCGGTAATCTGTGTAACAAAGTATGGTTCTGTATATATACCCTGGTTAGCAAATACGCTGTAGGCTGATACCATTTGTACAAGGGAAACACCTCTTGTTAAAGCTCCTAATGCAAGAGGAGACAAACCAAAGTCGTTTTTCCCCCCAGTTTTAACTAGGCTCTTGATACCAAGATTTGTAATTGTATTATAGACATTTTCTATACCAACTTTATCAAGAAGCTTTACAGCAACAACGTTTATCGACAATTCTAAAGCTCTTCTTAGTGTCATAGGTCCCTTAAAGTCTCGGTGATAGTTATTTACAGACCATAACTCCCCTGAAGGTAACCTGTACTCTACTGGTTCATCTATAAATATCGATGAAGGTGTATAACCTTGAGAAAGAGCTGTTGCATATATAAATGGTTTAAAAGCTGAACCTGGTTGACGATAAGCCTGCATAGCACGGTTTAGCTTGTCTTGGCCTCTTCCCCCTACCATAGCAAGGATCTCTCCTGTTTTAGGATCTATAGTAATTAAGGCACCTTGAGGCTGTTGTAAACCATTTTTATCTACTTCACCATTAGGCAGATTTTTATAGAGTGTTTCTTCGGCAACTCTTTGCATATCAAGATCTAACGTGGTATAAACATGCAAGCCACCACCATAGACAGTATCAACGTCATATTTACTAAGAAGGTATTGTAAAACATGATCAGTAAAATAAGAAGCAACTGTTTGACTATTAGTAACCTTTTCTTTAAGTACTATTGGCCTTTCTTTTGCGGTTAAATACTCTGCTTCTTCGATATAACCTTCTTCCCACATTCTCTTTAGAACAAAATCTCTTCGTTTCTTAGCTGAATCCATGTTTACCCTTGGTGAATAAATACTAGGATTATTAGTAACACCGGCAATAAGAGCGGCCTCTTCAAGCTCTAAATCTTTAGCTTGCTTACCAAAATAAAGCTGAGATGCTGCTTCTACTCCATAAGCACCGTGACCAAACCAAATCTCATTAAGATAAGTCTCTAATATTTCTTCTTTAGTATAGGCTCTATCTATCTGTATAGCCCATACAGCTTCTTTAACTTTTCTAGTTAGCCTCTTTTCCTGTGTTAAAAAAGCATTTTTAGCTAACTGTTGGGTAATGGTACTACCACCGTATGCTCTTAAATTGCGTACTTTAATATTTAATATAAAAGACCTGAGGATTGCTTTAGGATTAACCCCATGATGTTTATAAAACTCGTGATCTTCAACAGCAACTATAGCATGTTGCAAATCTACAGGAATCTCAGAAAGAGAAACCCAAATACGATTTTCAGTAAACAATCTTTTTATTAACTGACCGTTGCGGTCATACACAGAGGTAGCTAATTTGGGGTTGAATTTAATATCTTCTAAACTAGGAACAGTTTTTAATGCACTTGATACAAGGGTTGCGGCTATTCCTCCTAGAATACCTATAATAAGAATCAGAATAATTAGAACTATACGTAGTACTATTCGCGTCTTTTGATTCTTAGCCTTTTTCGCCATATCATACACCTTCCTCAGGAGTCTCTTGAGATAAAGAATTCGCAATTTGAACCTTTAATTCCTTGTTATTTTAAAGTTGCCATAAAGGAGTGGTTGACCGTGAACAAAAATGCCTACCAAATGCTTGGTCTATTAAAATCGGCCAGTCTCGCTGAAATTGAAATGGCCTATGCCTTAAAAACATATAAAGAGTCTGACAAAACTAAGTATAATCAAGCAATAGATTCCTTAAGAGATGAATTGAAAAGAGCCAAGCTAAACATGGAGACACCTTTTTATCTTCCCAGTTCCTGGAGTATGGCTCATGTCAACTACCTCCCAGAACATCATAGCTTAGTATTGAAAAATCTCAATGGGGAATTCACACCGTGTGAAAGCGAAGAGGCTTGGCTAAATATGCTCTCTGGTGTCGCTTTCTATTATCTAGGTGACCTTGAACAAGCGTTGATAAACTTTCTCAAAGCAGAAGTCTCTCTTCTTGATGACCCACACCTTTATTTTAACATTGCCCTAACATACCATAACCTAAATCAAAAAGAAAAAGCCTCTGCTTATATAAAGAGAGTTTTACCTACATTAAGTTACATCGAACTAATCTTAGCTCTCAAAACTTTCCCCCTTAATCGCCAAAATATTATAACATTATTATTAGAAAAAAGTGGGATATCTTCAAAAACCTATTGGCAGGCACTTAATCTCTTAACTACTTATAACGAAATAGACCTTGCTGAAAAGATTTGGGAAAAAGCAGTCCGTGTTTATCCAGAGAATCTAGATTTACAGTTTTATATCCTCCAAATCTGTCTCGACCAAACCGATTTCACCAAAGCTACAACTTATTATCATGAATTAAGTAGTAAGTTTTTTAATACTAAACCACAAAGGGAGGCCGCTCGACTTTTAACTAGAGTGGGAATCTTTTGGTTTAATAACCTTTGGGAAGCACAAGAACATGTAATTGCCATAAAAGTGCTTGGCCAAGTAACTAGCATAAACCAAAGCTATGAAAAACTTCTTGCCGAAAGTGTCAATATATTTTTAGCAACTAATCCCAAAAACATAGACAAACAAAAGATTGAACCAGAGATTCTTAAGGCTAAAAGTTACAATGCTAGACATATGTTCTAATCACAAATTTAAGGTAATAAGCGTTTTCGACTCTAAATACCATTTTAATGTTTAATCATTGTTTTGTTAAGGTCGAACTTGGTTTTATACTTTTTCGTCTAACAGTTTATTATTCTCTACCGCTTTGTCTCCCCCTTGACGGCACTTCTTATTTTGATTACAATTAGAGACAATAAAAGTACAAAAATAAAAAAGCGCTAATCAAAAAGCGATGACGGGGAGAGTATTCTGCCTTTGATCTTTTGATAGAGAGTTAGTGTTTGGTGGAAGCTAACAGTCAAGACAGAAGAAGTACACCCCTAAGCTGAGTAGGTGAACTAGCACTGAGCTTCAGTAGCCTATCTTCGTCAGCCCTTCGTTACGGGGAGAAAGTGGCCTGTAACTCTCTTTTACAGGCAATTAGGGTGGTACCACGGTAAAAAAACCGTCCCTTCGGGGGTGGTTTCTTTTTTTTCTCTATTTTACAAATAATAATTAAATGCTAGGCAACCTTATATAGAATAAGGAAAGTCGTGCATAAGGAGGTATTTACTTTGCTACCTGCAAAAGAGCAACTCAAACTCCTTGCAAGAGGAGTTGCCCAAATAGTTTCTGAAGAAGAACTTTTGAAAAAACTTGAGCAATCAGTAGCCACAAACAAACCACTACGAATTAAACTTGGTGTAGACCCTACTAGTTCTGATATTCACTTAGGCCATACTGTTCCCCTGCAAAAACTAAGACAATTCCAAGACCTAGGACATACTGCTGTTTTGATTATTGGTGATTACACAGCTCAAATAGGTGATCCTTCAGGAAGATCTGCAACTAGGCCACGTCTTACTCATGATGAGGTATTAGCTAATGCCAAAACATACCAAGAGCAAGTATTTAAAATATTAAAACCGGAACAAACAGAGATTGTCTTTAATGGTGACTGGTTTAGTAAGATGTCTTTTTCTGATGTAGCTAACATGACATCAAAAATAACAGTAGCTCGCATGCTTGAACGTGATGATTTTGCCAACAGATATGCTAATAACCAGCCTATAAGCATCTTAGAATTTATCTATCCTTTAATGCAAGCTACAGACTCAGTAAAAATAGAAGCTGATGTAGAATTAGGTGGCACCGACCAGATCTTTAATATTCTTCTTGGTCGTGATCTCCAAAGAGATGCCGGTATGGAACCACAAATTGCTATGTGCCTACCACTTCTTGTAGGTCTTGACGGCGTTAACAAGATGAGTAAAAGTCTGAAAAACTATATTGGTATCACAGAAGATCCCAATGAAATGTATGGTAAAACAATGTCGTTAGCTGATGAGCTAATGTTGACCTATTTTGAACTTGTCACAGACATTGATAAGGCAGAGATCGATCAACTTAAAAAAGACCTTGAGAATAACAAGATTCACCCTAAAGAGGCAAAAAGCAAATTGGCAATGCAGATAGTAACCCAATATCACGGCAAAGAGGCCGCTATTAAAGCTAAAGAAGAATTTGATAATGTGTTTAAGGCCGGTGGGTTGCCAGAAGACATCCCAGAATTTAGCTTCTCTGAAGATAAAATTTGGATTGTTAAACTTCTTGTCGACTGTGACCTTGTAAAATCAAACTCTGAAGCTAGACGTATGATAGAACAAGGTGGCGTAAAGCTAAACAACGAAAAGATAGAAGATGGGAGCCTAGATGTACCGATCGAAGACGGGATGGTACTTCAGGTTGGCAAACGTAAATTTGCCAGGATCAAAAAATGAGAAAAGACAACCCTTTTTACCTAAACAAAATCTCAAAGACCACTTGCTCGGAGGTTTTAGAATCTATTACAGAGTTAAACAACCCTCTAGAAAGAGCACTCTGGGCTTTAGAGACACCTTATCTACTACCACAAAATTTTCCTAGCAAAGAACCAGAAGGGCTTTTTGATTCAATCATAGAGGGAAAACCTCTAGTAGATATACCTCATTGCCAAGCTCTAGTAGCTTTTTTTAACAATGACTACAACAAAGCCAAAGAACTTTTAGAAAACGCCCCTAGTGACCCTTATACTCAATACAATCTTATTCTTACATTAGAAGCCTTAGGTGATAGAGAGACTCCCTTAAAATACTGGGAAGATAAACTAGAAGAAGAAAAATTATGGCCTGATAGATTAGCAATCTACGAACATCTGCGCACTAGCTTCGCCGCCCATGAAAAAGTCAAAGAAGATATAAAAACCCGCTTCACTGACTCTTCACCAGAAATAATGAAAAAACTTCTTGCCCACCTTGCTATGCATAAAGACTTTGAGTTAGCAGAGAAGCTATGGATGAAGGGTGCAATAGTTTACGAAGAACTAGAAGATTACGGTGTCGATCTTGCTTTAGCCTCGGGAAAATTGTCTATTGCCATTTCAAGACTTCGCAATTTAGAAAACCCAAAAGAAAAAGAGGCTTATGTAGCTGACTTTATCAAAATCGTTGCCCTAAAGGCTATCGAAGATAATGATTTTGAATCTGCTCTTGAATTGATAGAAACTCTCCTTGCCGAATTTAATCTCTCTGAAAAAGAACTTCTCCTCTATCTACGGCTAAAATGTGCTTGTTCTTTACATGTCTTAGAAAGAAATGTTCTAGTTAATAATCTTACCGATGAAGAAAAACAGATGCTAGAAAAAGGTCTTAGTGTAGTTTTAGATGAACTTGAACAAGAGCTACCAAAGATTAAAAGTTTAGCTCAAAAACTTCAAGAAGCCACAGATGGACCAGAGGATGAGTATAAGGACTACCTAAAGACGCTAATTGCTTCATTAGATTAAACAAAAAGCCTAACTTGTTATATTTGCAAGTTAGGCTATCTTTTTTGAAAAAAAGCTACTGATAATTATCAGTAGCTTTGAAGGCAATTATTTTCACGGTCTTACACCCGATTTTTGGGGACTAAGAGAATTATTAAGTTTAATAGCCAAAGGATAAAGTAAGACAATAGCTAGTGTATTAAGAACTGCAGCAGGTAATACAACTGATACAAACAAAGCCTTAAATGTTGTCGGCAAACCAACAATCAACAATATTTAGTGGCACAGTATTT
>DUTE01000441.1 GCA_012842235.1 Bacillota bacterium | reverse complement strand
TTTGCCATCAAATAGCTCATCCATTACATAGTGTGTTCGTATGTAACCGACAATATCAACCCATGCTTGTGTTGCACTCTTTAACATTGATTTAACTTCTGAAAAAGGTTTTATGTTCATGTTATCCTCCTATGATATAAATAACAAGACTTATACACCTTACTCTTTCATTGTCATTTTATTCCTAACCGCAAAGGATAGGATACTACACAACAATATCCGCACAGTTATCATCAATATGGACCAAAGTAGAAACAATTAATTCTTCTTCTACACTGTGCTTTTTAGCTATTTACCATGGTTCTCCTATAAAGAAATCAACTAACAGCGTAACAACAAAAATATCAGCCCTTCTTTCCGACATAGTTAAGCAAACCTTGTCCGCTAGATGCATGCACAACTCATATTCAGGATCTAGACAGTAGTGACTAATCTCCTAGGCAATTACAAAACGTCTCTCTTTCTGTAAGGGAATTGTTAACTACAATAATTGAGTTCTTTTCTTCGTGGTGCAGAAACCCTCAAAAACGGTTAGGGAGTTTAACCTCCATTATTTCTAGCCCTAGCTTTTCAGCGTTTCACAAAAACCCCATGTGGAGTACATACTTACTAGTTGAAGTGCTTAGTCTCTTGCAATACTCATGACAAACCACCTCTAAGGTGGAATAATATGGTTATTATTTTAATAGAGAATTACAGGCTCACTCCTTTTGTTCTTTAACTTACAACATCCTAGTACTGATTCCTTCGTACTTATCTCAAATTTATCAATAGCCAATAGCCTAACAGATTTTAGCAGAATCACTAAAAATCTCGATAGCAAGCAAATAAGATGGAGATCCTGTTTTCTTTTATAGATATTAGGTGCCTTTTTCTAGTTAATAGAATTACAGAACTTCATCTATGAAGAAAGTGGTGCTTTTTTGCACCACTTTCTTTTTACACACTATCAAATTATCTCTAATCGGTCTCGATCTGGTAGTTTAGGAAACGGTGAGGTAGGCAACATCTGATACCAATAAGCTACTGAAGCAATATCATCTTGAAGTGGTAGATATCTGCCACCATCTCGCCAACCTAAAGCTTGTATAGTCACTTTTAAGTCACTTTCAAAGCGAACTGGATCGGTTATATGCCATCTATAGAGATTAAAACGGGTTTGTGACTGATATAGACCATCTGGTTTGAAAACAAAAAAGCCTGCATAAGGAGTACTGAATTCTTGATATTCTTTGGTCTGTTGGTTTTCAAAGTTGTAAGAGCCACAGAAGTAGTCTTCTGTACCTGTACCACAGATTGTTGGGTACTTATCGCCATCGATATAAAACTTGATCTCTCCTTCTCCCCACCAACCTGCGTTGTTTACTCCCCAACTCATAGAGGTACCTACATATTGTCCTTTGCCTTTTACACCATCTAAAATCGTATAGACCTCTTTATATGGCAGTGGATTGATGCGGCGAAATTGAGCATGAAAATAAAGGGAATTTTGGGGGATCTCCCCAAGAGCATAGTTTATCTGATAGTAAAAGTAATGCTCCTGTAGGTTTAATGAAGTTATTGTTATCCGGCA
>DUTE01000440.1 GCA_012842235.1 Bacillota bacterium | reverse complement strand
TCAAGAATCAAAGCCACTCTCCTACCGTGGTGCTATACCTTATATTAGGGTAGTCGATGGTGTAGTCAAACCAGGAGACCAGATTACTATGGTTTCTACAGGGCGCTCATTTGAGGTTACAGAGGTAGGAACCATGATACCAGAACAAGTCAGGCTTGATTGTCTGAAGTATGGTGAAGTAGGTTATCTTGTGGCCTCAATGAAGGATGTCAAAGACACCCAAGTTGGTGATACGATTACCCATACAGAAAACCCTGCCAAAGAACCGTTACCAGGTTATCGCAGTGTGAAGCCTATGGTTTTTTGTGGTCTCTACCCTGTAGACAACGATCAGTTTCCTGATCTAAGAGCTGCTTTAGAAAAACTTCAATTAAATGATGCATCACTAGTGTTTGAACCTGAGACATCGGCTGCTCTTGGTTTTGGTTTTCGCTGCGGTTTTTTAGGTCTTTTGCATATGGATATTATTCAAGAACGTCTCGAAAGAGAGTATGATTTAAATCTTATTATTACTGCCCCTAGTGTTATTTATCAAGTAAGGACAAAACAAGGGGAATTAGAGATAGACAATCCGTCTAAACTTCCTCCAGCTCAAGATATTGAGGAGATCTTAGAACCGGTGGTAAAGGCAACAATTATTACACCAGATAGTTATGTCGGCCCTGTGATGCAGCTTTGCCAGGACAAGCGCGGGGTCTACGAAAATATGGAATACCTAAACCCTACAAGGGTAATGATCACCTATAAAATGCCACTTTCCGAGATCTTAATGGACTTTTTTGATCGCTTAAAGTCAAGTACCCAAGGTTATGCTAGTTTAGATTATGAGCTTCTTGGCTATGAAAAATCTGATCTTGTCAAGCTCGATATATTGATAGCAGGAAATTCAGTAGATGCACTTTCTGCTATCATTCACCGTGATAAAGCTACTTCATATGGAAGATCACTTGCAAGGAAACTTAAAGAAGTTATTCCTGAGCAGATGTTTGAAGTGCCAATACAGGCAACTATTGGCTCTAGGGTTGTAGCAAGAGAAACTGTACGAGCCTTGAGAAAAGATGTCCTTGCCAAATGTTATGGCGGAGATATCTCACGTAAGCGAAAACTTCTTGAGAGGCAAAAAGAAGGGAAAAAACGTATGAAACAAGTAGGCAAAGTCGAGATCCCCCAAGAGGCATTTATGGCAGTTTTGAAGGTTGATAGTGATGCCTAAGGTAGGGGTTTATGTTCACATCCCTTTTTGTCTGAAAAAATGTGCTTATTGTGATTTTTATTCTCGCCCTTTTAGGCCTCTAGAGATAGAGGCCTATCTACAAGCCTTAAAACAAGAGATCAAACGTTTTAAGGTTGAGGGATATACTTTGTTTATTGGTGGCGGTACTCCCTCGGTGGTACCGCCTTCTTTGCTGGCAATGCTTGTCGAAAACTTAAATGATGCCTATGGACCTTTTATTGAGTCCACGGTAGAGGTAAATCCTAAAACAGTGGATAAAGACTATCTTCAAACATTACTTGCAGTAGGAATCGATCGTTTAAGTATTGGTGTTCAAAGTTTTAACGATGAAACACTTAAAGCTATGGGCAGAGTACACAACAAAAAAGATGCAATTGAGACAGTACTTTGGGCAAAAGAGGTAGGTTTTAACAATATTAGTATCGATCTAATATATGGCTACCCTCATACTAATCTTCAAGAGGTAGAGAATATGCTTAAAGAAGCTGTTAACTTACCTGTAGATCATATCTCTTATTATGGGCTTCAAATAGAGAAGGGAACAGAGCTCTATAATAGTGAGGTATCTTTTCTAGACGATGAAGAATATGTAAAGATGTACTATCTAGGGATCGATCTTTTAGAAAACTATGGGTTTAGACATTATGAGATTTCAAACTTTGCCAAAGATGATAAAGTAAGCAAGCACAATCTCTTATATTGGCACAACTTAGAGTATTTAGGCCTTGGGGCATCTGCAGTATCTAGAATTGATAGGATGCGCTACCACAACATAAGCTCAATTGAAGCTTATATCGCTAAAATGAAGAAAGATCTGAGTGTTCGAGAAGTCGACGAAGTTCTCACCGAAGAGATACTGCTTAAAGAAAATATTATGCTTGGTCTTAGACTTAAAGAAGGGGTTGGGCCTGAGAATCTCTTTGGCAACACACTCAAT
Source organism: Bacillota bacterium (assembly GCA_012842235.1). GTDB lineage: Bacteria > Bacillota > DTU065 > DTU065 > DTU065 > DUTE01. The sequence continues at coordinate 5,254 of DUTE01000440.1, read as the reverse complement.
GAACTATACCCTAAAGAAGTAGGGTTACTTATGGAAAATGGCCTTTTAGAAAAAGAAGATAATCGTTTTAAACTAAGTAGAAAAGGCCTTCCCTTAATGAATTCTGTGATTAGTTGTTTTTTTTAAAACCACTCCTGACTTGTTGTTCTTGACAATGATTTAGGCTAGTGGTATCTTTAACTATGAAAGTGTTAGCACTCAGTCGAAGTGAGTGCTAAAATCAAAAAGGGTGATAGCTATTATGAGTAATCTTAACGAAAGGAAAAAGCATATTTTAAGAGCTGTCACCGATGATTATATAGATACAGCTGAACCTGTTGGTTCTAGAACTATCGCTCGCAGGTATAAGCTTGGTATATCTTCAGCAACAATTAGAAACGAAATGGCAGATCTTGAGGAAAGTGGTTACCTTTATCAGCCTCATACATCTGCCGGTAGGATTCCATCTGACAAAGGTTACCGTTATTATGTAGATGTTCTAGTAGATCCAGGAATACCTACACAAGATGAGACAAAGAAAATTAATCAGCTTTTTAGCCATCAAAAAGAGGCTATGGAAAAGCTAGTTAGGCGGTCTACCAAGCTCCTAGCTGAACTGACAGACTATATCTCGGTGGCGGTTATCCCTGAACATCAAAATTCTACCTTTAGGCATTTACAGTTAGTCTCCTTAGATCCTTACAATGTCTTAGCTATTTTAGTTGTGGATCCAGGTATTGTCGAAAACAAGATATTTGTTACTGAAAAGCCTTTTTTACCAGGTGAGTTAGAGAGAATATCAGCTCATCTCAACAAAAAACTAAGAGGATTGAAGGTAGAGGATCTCAGTCGTACAATATTGGCTGAAATTAGAGATAGCTCGCCAATGACAAGAGATCTTCTTGAGGCTCTTTTAGAGTTGATCGATGAAAGTCTAGCCGACACAGATGATGAGATGTTGATCTGTGATGGAGTAATACACATTCTTGACCAGCCAGAATTTCAAGATATTGATAAGACTAAACTTGTTCTTAGTATGATAGAAAACCGTCAATCTTTAGCAAATATTCTTTTGGATTTTTCAAGTAGTTCAGGGGTACAAGTTTCGATAGGTGAAGAAAATCTCCGTCCTGAATTAAAAGAAATGAGTTTAGTTACTGCAACATATTATCGCGGCGGCCATTCAGTTGGCACGATTGGTGTTTTAGGGCCAACAAGAATGTCCTATGGTAGAGTGATAAGACTAGTAGAAGAGATATCTTTTGTTCTTAGCGAAGTTTTAGAATCGTTTTAGACGTTATTTTACTCAAAGGAGGTTTTGCCGGTGAGCGATGATCTCACAAAAAAGGTTGTTACAGATGAAGAAGCATGTATTGATACTGAAACAATCGAAGACGACCCGGCTAAGCCAGAAAATGAAGAGGTAGTTTTAGAAGAAGAAATAAATGATCTCAAGGTGCAACTTGATGAAGCATTAAATCGCTACCTACGACTTCAGGCTGATTTTTCTAACTACAAGCGTCGCGTTGAGAAAGAAAAAGAAGAGATCTATCAAAATGCCAATATGGAACTTGTCTGCAAGATATTGCCAGTCTTAGATAGTCTTGATAAGGCAGAAGAGATGGGCGATCTTGGCGCGGTGCAAATCTTCAAACAGCTTATGGATATTCTTCAAAAAGAGGGTCTAGAATCTATAGAAGCAATAGGCCAGTCGTTTGACCCTAATTATCACCAGGCTATAGATCAGGTTGATACAGAAGAATATGAATCAGGTACTGTTGTAGAAGATTTTCGCAAAGGTTACTGTTTTAATGGAATAGTTATTAGACCAAGTATGGTAAGAGTTGCCAAGTAGGAGGTAGGTATTATGGGTAAAATTATAGGTATTGATTTAGGTACCACAAACTCTGTAGTTGCCGTTATGGAAGGTGGAGAACCAATTGTTATACCTAATGCTGAAGGAGGACGTACAACACCTTCAGTTGTGGCATTTAAGGAAGATGGCGAAAAACTCGTAGGTGAGCTGGCAAAACGCCAAGCAGTTCTTAATCCAAATCGTACTATTGCATCTATAAAAAGAGAGATGGGTAGTAACTATAAAGTTGAAGTTGATACAAAGAGCTATACTCCACAAGAGATATCTGCATTTGTTTTGATGAAACTAAAAGATGATGCTGAGCAATATCTTGGCGAGACAGTTACACAAGCAGTTATAACTGTTCCTGCCTATTTTAAGGATGCTCAAAGACAGGCCACAAAAGATGCTGGCCGCATAGCTGGCCTAGAGGTTTTAAGAATCATTAACGAACCAACAGCCGCGGCTATGGCCTATGGTTTAGATAAAGTCGATCATAACGAAACAATTCTTGTTTTCGATCTAGGCGGAGGCACTTTTGATGTTTCCATCTTAGAAATTGGTGATGGTGTATTCGAAGTAAAAGCTACTAACGGTAATACAAAACTTGGTGGCGACGATTTTGATAATCGTATTGTTGATTATTTAGTAAGTGAATTCAAAAAGGCTGAAGGCATCGATCTCCAAAACGATAACCAAGCGATGCAAAGGCTAAGAGAAGCTGCAGAAAATGCTAAGAAAGAACTATCAAATGTTCTCTCAACAACTATTAACCTTCCCTATATTACACTTACCCAAGATGGGCCTAAACATATGGAATTTTCTCTTACTAGAGCAAAGTTTGAGGATCTGACAAAAGATTTAGTTGAAGCTACTCTTCAACCAACAAAAACAGCTCTAAGTGATGCAGGCTTAAAGCCTCAAGATATAGATAAGGTTATATTAGTCGGTGGTTCTACAAGGATACCTGCTGTCCAAGAGGCAATTAAGAAATATATTGGCAAAGAACCCCATAAGGGCATAAACCCAGATGAGTGTGTAGCAGTAGGTGCAGCTATCCAAGCTGGTGTTTTAGGTGGAGAGGTTCAAGATATCGTTTTATTAGATGTTACACCTCTGTCTTTAGGTATTGAAACAGAAGGTGGCATCTTTACTAAAATGATTGAAAGGAATACTACTATTCCTACAAGTAAATCACAGATATTTACAACTGCTGCTAATAACCAGACAGCTGTTACAATCAATGTTTTGCAGGGCGAACGACCCATGGCAAAAGATAACATTAGTTTAGGGAGCTTTAACTTAGAGGGAATTCCACCTGCTCCAAGAGGAGTACCCCAGATCGAGGTTACCTTTGATATTGATGTAAATGGCATTGTTAATGTCTCAGCAAAAGACAAAGCTACTGGCAAAGAAAACAAGATTACAGTTACTGGTTCGAAATCTTTGTCCGAGACAGAAATCGAACGTATGATTAAAGAGGCTGAGGCTCATAGAGCAGAAGATGAAGCTAGAAAAGAAGAAATCGAGCTGAAAAACGAGGCTCAGACTTTAATATATTCTGTAGATAGAACTCTAGAAGACTTCCAAGAAAAAATAACCGAAGATCAAAAACAAAAGATCGAAGATGCAAAAAAAGCTCTTGTCGAGGCACTAGAAAGTGATAATATAGAAGATATAAAAGCTAAAAAGGAAGCCCTTGAAAAGGTACTTTATGACTTTAGCTCAGAGATGTACGCACAAGGACAAGGAACAGGAGAAGGTCAAGCTGACAACGGTGATGACCAGATCGATATTGAATGACAACATTGGGGCGGTATATGCCGCCCCTTTTTTAAGTCTAGGCACCAAGCTGGAGGTGTTCTCTAGTGAGTAAAAAAGACTATTATGATATTTTAGGTGTAGATAAAAATGCATCAAAAGATGATATTAAAAAAGCCTTTCGGCAAAGAGCAAAGAAATATCATCCTGATCTAAACAAAGATGATCCACAGGCCGAAGAAAAATTTAAAGAGATAAACGAAGCATACCAGGTTCTAAGTGACGATGAAGCTAGGGCTAAATACGACCGATTTGGCCATGCTGCTTTTGAAGGAGCCACTGGTGGAGCTGGTCCTTTTGGTGATTTCTTTGGTGATTTCAGTGACCTATTTGATATCTTTGGCAGCTTTACAGGTGGCTCAACGCGTAGAAGCCCTACAAAGGGTCCGGATATTTCAACTACAATTGATCTGACATTTGAAGAAGCTGCTTTTGGTACCTCAAAGAAAATCAAATACAAAAGAGTTACCGACTGCCCTAAATGTAATGGCAATGGTGCAGAGCCAGGGACACCAATAGTACAGTGTCCTGATTGTGGAGGAACAGGTCAAATCAGGCAGGAAGTGAGTTCCATCTTTGGCAGAAGTGTTACAGTAAGGCCATGTCCAAACTGTAGGGGTGATGGCCGTATTGCTAAGACCCCTTGTTCTAACTGTCGTGGAGAGGGAAGAACTTATGTAGATGAAGAGATAGAATTAGATATTCCTGCAGGTATAGATACAGGTAATAAGGTTATTGCAAGGGGTAAAGGCACCAAAGGAGAGTATGGTGGACCTCATGGCGATCTTATTGTCAATATTCGTGTTCGTCCTCATGAATATTTCAAGCGTGATGGGGCAGATCTTTTACTTGAGGTACCAATTACCTTTGCTCAAGCAGCTCTAGGCGATGAGATAGAAGTTCGCACTCTAGATGGTATCGAGACTTACAAAATTCCTTCGGGAATTCAATCAGGGGAAACAAGAAGAATAAGAGGGAAGGGGCTTCCTTTTCTAAAGGGTGCAGGCAAAGGTGATCTTGTTCTTACAGTAAAAGTTGTAACACCAAGCAAGCTTTCAAATAGAGAAAGAGAGCTTTTTGGAGAACTTCTGAAGATTCAAAATCCTGATGCAGATCCTCGGTCTCCCTTTAGGAAGTTTCAAGATTGGCTTAAAGGGAAAGATTAAGGAGGTTTTTCAATGAATTGGTTAGAAATCACAGTTCCTTTCAAACAAGAGGAAGAAGGGACAGGGAATGAAAAAGATATTTTGCTCTTAAATCTCCTTGATTTAGGTATTCAGGGTGTTTGGGAAGAAGACAGCGCCTATAAATTCTATCTCTCTGATACAAGAGAATCTAAAAAGAAGGTTGAGAAAATTTTGGGTGAGAGAGAGTTTTTTTGCAATTTGGTCAAAGATGAAAATTGGGCTGAGACTTGGAAGGAGTTTTGGCATCCCAATAAGATTGCAAGATTTGTTATCGTACCAAGTTGGGAAAGCTACCAAAAAGCAGATGATGAAATTATTATAGATCTCGACCCTGGTATGGCTTTTGGTACAGGTGCACATGAATCAACAGCTCTTATGTTAGAGCTGTTAGATAATAAAAACCCTAGTATTG
>DUTE01000439.1 GCA_012842235.1 Bacillota bacterium | reverse complement strand
TCTGCCTTTTAATTGCTTCTCTAATACTGCAAATGTCATTGAGCTATGTTGTTTTTTAGACGATGATGAAAAGAATCTGGTTATGCCAGACAAAAGCCTTTTGAGGCAAAAAAAGCCGAAGATAGTTCTACCGAAGCCAGAAAAAACTCAATATGGTAAAAGCCGAGGTCAAGGTAGAAAAAAGATCTGGGAAAGAGAGATCCAAAGAGACTCCGTAGCGATGTCATCGCTAATGGAAGAGACACCAAACATAGTTGTGGAAGGTCAGATCTGTTATTTAGAGACAAAAGAGTTAAAGACAGGAAGGACCCTTATTACATTTGATTTAACTGACTTTACGTGCACATATCCAGTTAAAATCTTTTTGCCTCCGCAAGAAAAACCCCCAGAGTCAATTAAAGAAGGCTCTTGGTTTAAGGTACAAGGGAGACTGCAATATGATACCTTTTCTAAAGGCCTAGTTATTATGCCACAAGCCATCCAAGAGATAGAGCAAAAAGAGAGAAAAGATTTTGCTACAAACAAAAGAGTGGAACTACACCTTCATACTAAGATGAGTTCTTTAGATGCAGTTATAAACCCAGTTGATGCCATTAATATGGCAAAGCAGATGGGGCATAGTGCTATTGCCATTACCGACCATGGTGTAGTACAGGCTTTCCCAGAAGCTATGCAAGCTGCAAAAAAAGCCGGTATCAAAGTGCTCTATGGTGTAGAGGGTTATCTATGTGAAAGCGAAGAAAAGGAATCTCCTAGCTATCATATAATTTTGCTTGCTAAGAACCAAAAAGGCATGTTTAATCTTTATAAATTAATAAGCTTAAGCCACTTGAACTATTTTTACAGGCATCCTAGAATCCCGAGAAAATTTATAGATCAATATCGTGAAGGACTAATAATTGGTTCTGCTTGTGAAGCTGGTGAGCTATACCAAGCTATTTTGCACCAAAGACAAGACGTAGAAAAGATCGCCTCTTTCTATGATTATCTTGAGATACAACCCATTGGTAATAACTCATTTTTACTCAGGGATGGTTTTGTAAAATCGAAAGAAGAACTACAAGAGATCAATAACAAAATTTATAATCTAGGGAAAAAACTTAATAGACCTGTTGTAGCAACAGGTGATGTGCATTTTCTTAACCCTAAAGATGAGGTCTTTCGAAGAGTACTTATGATGGCTCAAGGTTATCATGATGCAGATAATCAACCACCACTTTACTATCGTTCTACAGAAGAGATGCTTGAGGAATTTGCCTATCTTGGCCAAGAGGTAGCTTTTGAGGTAGTTGTAGAAAACACTAACCTTATTGCCGATATGATAGAGGAAGTATCGCCTATCTCTGATGAATACTGTCCCCCTTATATAGAAGGAGCAGATAAGCAGATTGAAGAGATGACTTATAAGAAAGCACATTCTCTTTATGGCAAAGAGCTTCCTAAAATTGTCAAAGAACGGTTAGACAAGGAGCTAAAGGCAATTATCTCCAATGGTTTTGCTGTTTTATATTTGATCGCTCATAAACTAGTAATAAAGTCGCTTGAAGATGGCTATCTTGTAGGTTCAAGAGGTTCTGTTGGTTCTTCACTAGTTGCTACTATGTGCGATATAACAGAGGTCAATCCTCTTCCACCACACTATCGTTGTCCAAATTGTAAACACAGCGAGTTTATTACAGATCCTTCTTATGGTTGTGGAGTGGATCTGCCAGATAAAGCCTGCCCTATCTGCCAGGGAAAGTACGAAAAAGATGGTTTTGATATTCCCTTTGAGATTTTTATGGGCTTTAAAGGTGATAAAGTACCTGATATTGATCTTAATTTCTCTGGCATATATCAATCGACAATTCACAAGTATACTGAGGAACTTTTTGGGCAGGATCATGTATTTAGGGCAGGAACTATTGGGACATTAGCCCAAAAGACCGCCTATGGTTTTGTGGCAAAGTATATGGAGGAACATGGAAAAAGATGGCCAGAAGCAGAAGTAAACCGTATTATTAGGGCCTTAGTAGGCATTAAACGCACTACAGGTCAACACCCAGGCGGTATGGTAGTCGTACCAGAGGATAGAGAGATCTATGAGTTTACACCGG
>DUTE01000056.1 GCA_012842235.1 Bacillota bacterium | reverse complement strand
GATTATGCATATATTGGTGGTTCTGGGACATGGGCAGGTAATTTTCCCTTTGATGTGGAGCTTGAAGGTGTTGAACTTTTAGAGGATAATCTCGTATTTCACACCCCCTATGGACAAACAGTACCGCTTAAGTTAATAAAACTGCATAAAGATATCACAGTGGACAATAAAGACAGATTAGTTCTTTCGGTAGGGTTTCATGGTTGGCATGCCCCTGACGAGCCAGCAGGCGGGCCAGAACAGATCTTTTGGACTTTTATGGAAGCTGGAGTAAAAAATATAGTTGTTGAGGGAAGTGGTGGAAGTATAAATCCACTACTTGATCCAGGTGATTTGATAATTCCCACCGATTTTATCGATCTAAAAAAGGTGGCGCCTAAGGTTTTGGTGAATAATAAAATTGTGAGAATGTTACATCCAACATGCTCTAATTTGCGTAAACACTTAGAAGAAGAAGCTTACAAAGAGGGCTTTTCTCGAATCTTTAATCGAGGTGTTTATGCTTGTTCACATGGACCACGTTTTGAAAGTGCTGCTGAAATTCGCATGCTTCAAAACGCTTATGCTGACATCGTGGGTCTTACCTTAGTTCCTGAAATCTATTACGCTCGCCTTATAGGTGCATGTTTTGCAGGAATTTATATCATTTCAAACTATGCTGAAGGGATAAATTTTGAGTGGCAAGGCGAAAGTATTTTTGATTTATACAAGGATTGTGCTCCTAAAATAGGCAGAATCATGCTCCGCACTTTAGCGAGAATTGGGGATAAAGATTGCAAATGTGCAGAGTATGTGACTGAAGTAGATAGTAAAGTAAAGGAAAAATGGGAGAAATAGGAGGTTTTCGCGATGTCAAGTAAAAAATGGCTTTTAGTTGTAATGGTTCTTTGTGTAGTTGCTGTTGGTGTAATGGCTGAAGTTCGAGTAGGTGTTGTGTTTGCAACAGGTGGTTTAGGAGATAGATCTTTTAATGATGCTGGTTATGAAGGTATCAAAAAAGCAGAAAAAGAGTTAGGGATCGTTTATGACTATGTAGAACCCCAAGCTATTGCTGAGTTTGAAAGTCACCAGAGAGCTTTTGCTCAAAGCGGAAAATATGATTTAATTGTTTGTCTTGGTTTTGACCAGGCTGATTCATTGCAAAAGGTTGCCAAAGAATACCCAAAACAGAAATTTGTACTTATTGACAGTGTTGTAGACGCATCGAATGTTGCCTCTATTACCTTCAAAGATCACGAAAAGACATTCCTTGTTGGTGCCCTAGCTGCTATGCTTACTACAGATACCAAGAATTTTAGACAGATGAATTCAGCAGCAAGGATTGGAGCTATAGGCGGTATGGATATCCCTCTAATTAATGCATTCCTTGCTGGATATACAGCCGGAGCTAAATATATAAACCCTAATACTGAGGTTTATAAAGCCTATGTAGATGCATGGAATGATCCTGCTAAAGCTAAAGAACTTGCTCTTAATATGTATAACCGTGGTGCCGATATTGTTTATCACGCAGCAGGTGGCTCAGGTTTAGGCATTTTTAAGGCAGCAAAACAAGTTAATAAATATGCTATTGGCACAGACTCTAACCAGAACTTTATCGAACCAGACCATGTATTACTCTCAGCAGTTAGAAGACTTGATAATGTTATCTATGATCAAATTAAGCTAGTTATAGATGGAAAGTGGCAAGGTGGCGTACACAATTTAGGCCTCAAGGAAAAAGCCCTAGATTATACTGTTGAGGATAGTAATCTAAAGATACCCCAAGAAATGATTGACGAGGTGGAAACACTTAGAGCCAAAATTGTCTCTGGTGAAATTGTTGTACCAGACAAATTTGAAGATATAGACGCCTTCTTGGCGAAAGTTAAGAGATAAATGTAAGGGGGGCGGCTTAGCCGCCCCTTTTTAAAATGGAGGCAAGAAGACAATGGAAGCTCTGCGGATGACCAACATAAGTAAGAATTTTGGTCAAGTAAAGGCCCTTAATCGGGCAGAAATTGTCGTAAACAAAGGAGAGATCCATTCACTGCTTGGGGAAAATGGAGCAGGGAAAACAACTCTGATGAAGATTCTCTACGGAATTCATCAAGAAGATGAGGGTCAGATCTTTCTTAATGGACAGAAAGTAACTATCTCTTCACCTAAAGAAGCTATATCTTTAGGGATTAATATGGTTTTTCAACATTTTATGCTAATTCCCAACCTCACTGTTATGGAAAACATTATTCTTGGCAAAGAAGAGGCAAAGATGGGAGTTCTCTCTTATGGTGAGTCAAGAAAAAAAGTAATGGAACTAAGTGAGAGATTAGGTCTTAAGATACGCCCAGATATGAAAGTCGAAGATATTCCTGTTGGCGAAAAACAGCGTGTAGAGATTATTAAAGCTCTTTTTAGAGGTGCAGAGATTCTTATTTTAGATGAACCGACTGCTGTTTTGACACCTCAAGAAGTTACAGAACTCTTTAAGGTTCTAAAAGCACTAAAGGCAGAGAACAAGACTATTATTATCATTACACATAAGCTTAAAGAAACTATGGCAATTGCAGATAATGTAACAGTCTTAAGAAATGGTAAGACCCAAGGGGTAATAGAGGCCAAAAAAGCAACACCAGAGATATTAGCTCAAATGATGGTAGGAAGAAGTGTAATGCTTGAAGTTGAAAAAGACAAGGTAGAAAAAGGCCAAGTAATTTTAGAAGCCAAAAATCTTTCCCTTGGAAACAATCTAAAGAACATAAGCTTTAAACTTCATGAAGGTGAAATATTAGGCTTTGCTGGAGTAGAGGGCAATGGACAAACTGAATTGCTAGAGACTTTAGTAGGTCTTCAGATGCCAACAAGTGGAGATATTTTGTATAACAAGCAAAACATAATCAACCACTCAGTAAAAGAGAGGCTGATTATGGGTATAGGCTTTATTCCTGAAGATCGTAATGATAGAGGTTTAATCTCTAACTTTAATATTTGGCAAAACTGTATTTTAGGCTATCAGGATCGCTACCAAAAAAATGGGATTTTAAATTTAAGTGCTATCTACAAAGAGAGCAAAAAGCTAGTTGATAGATATCAGATTAAAACAGAGGGTATTTTTTCACCTACCTCATCTCTTTCAGGTGGAAATGCACAAAAGTTGTTAGTGGGACGTGTGTTTTACCACAGTCCTCAAGTTTTAATTATTGCTCATCCTACACGTGGTGTTGATGTTGGGGCTATAGAATATCTACACCAAGAGATCTTAGCTATGAGAGCTCAGGGTAAGGCGATTATTCTTGTCTCTGCAGATTTAGATGAAATAAAGCAGCTAAGTGATCGAATCGCTGTACTTTATGAAGGATCAATAGTTGTTGAAGGTAGTGCCCATAGTTTCAGTGAAGAGGAACTAGGTATATATATGGCAGGAGGAGCTTTGAAAGAAAGCAAGGTGGTAGGCTCATGAAATTCTGGAAAAAAGCAGCCAATCTCGTTTTAAGATTTGTTTTAGCTTTAGTTGCTTCAGGTATTATTCTGTATCTTAGTGGCTACTCACCACTGAAAGCCTATAAAGCAATGTTTTGGGGAGCCATAAGTAATTGGGATGGCATAGCTTTAAGTCTAGTTCAGGCAACTCCACTTATTTTTACAGGTCTTGCTGTTGCTTTTGCCAACAATTGCGGTATCTTTAATATCGGCGGTGAGGGGCAGCTTTATTTAGGTGCAATTGCTGCAGGGATTATAGGTGCTTTTCTACCGTCAATGCCACACTTTTTACATCTCTTTTTGGCTTTGGCAGGTGGTGCAGTTGTTGGGGGTTTGTGGGCATCAATTGCAGCTTGGCTAAAGGTCAAAGCTAATGCCAATGAGGTAATTATAACCATCATGTTAAACAACATAAGCATCTTGCTTTGTAGTTACCTAGTAAATTATGTATTTAAGGCTCCAGGGCCTGTTCCACAGACTCCAGAGGTTCAGCCAAGTGCTTCTTTATCAAGGTTAGGTACAGGGACACAACTTTCAACAGCACTCTTTTTAGGAGTTTTGCTAGTGTTTGCTGTTTGGTTCATTCTCTACAGGACTAAAGTGGGCTATGAAATCAGGGCTGTCGGAGCAAATCCTCGGGCTGCTGCAGCTGCCGGGATTAATGTGCCAGGGATGATGACTCTAGCATTATTTCTTTCCGGTTCTTTAGCTGGTTTAGGTGGTGCAAGCCAAGTTTTAGGGCTCCATGGCAGATTTATTCAAGGTTTTTCACCGGGCTATGGTTTTGATGGCATTGCTGTAGCTATTCTTGGAGGTAATAGTCCTATAGGTGTTCTTTTTTCTGCATTGCTTTTTGGCCTAATGAGGGCTGGAGGTATGGTTTTAGATAGAACAACTAAAATTCCTGTAGATTTTGTGCTAATTATTCAAGCGGCAATTATTCTTTTTGTAGCAGCTCCAGACATATTTAAGTCGTTGAAAGGAGGAGTTAAAGGTGCTAGAAGCGTGGCTAAATAGTGATGCGATGTTCTTAACAGTAGCGTTAATTTCTAGTACACTGCGTATGGCTACTCCTTTGGGACTTGCTGCCATGGGAGCAGTATATAGTGAAAGATCTGGGGTTATTAATCTGGGATTAGAAGGCCTTATGCTGATAGGTGCGTTTTTTGGCGTCTTAGGTTCTTATCTTACAGGGAATGCTTGGCTGGGAGTCTTACTAGCAGTATTAGCAGGAGGACTATTTGCAGGTCTGCTGGCTTTAGTTACTTTGAGATACAAAGCTAATCATGTTGTTGCTGGTGTGGCCTTAAACCTTCTTGCTTTGGGGCTTACCTCTGTTTTACTTGTTGCTATATGGGGAAACAGAGGTAAATCAGCAGATGTAGAGGGCATTTACCCAATATACATCCCTTATCTTAGTGACATTCCTGTCATTGGTGAGATAGTTTTTAGACAATCGCCGTTTTTTTATCTCATGATTGTCTTAATGTTTGCTAGTTGGTTTCTTTTCTATAAAACCAAGTGGGGTTTAAGACTCCGTGCTATTGGTGAAAACCCTGCAGCTGTAGATAGTTTAGGTATACCTGTAGTATTATATAAATATATTGCTGTTATCTTAGGAGGAATGATTGCAGCTTTAGGGGGCGCATATCTTTCCTTAGGAGAGTTAAG
>DUTE01000438.1 GCA_012842235.1 Bacillota bacterium | reverse complement strand
CCATCAATATTTTACTAGTAGAAAGTACAGATTTCGGTAAAATAAACAAGTAAAACTAAGCAAAAAGAGTTTACATTGAATTAGATAAGGGGGCTACCCCTCACAATTCTTCCCAATTTAGACTAAACTCACTTTTTCATCTCTTCTACAGTTAAAGATATGTATCTATCACTTAAGGACTATTTCTTCGGGAAAAGCAATTTGTCTCGATATATTCCACATTTTATCTATATAAGCGTTAGTATACTTTTGCTCAATAAGATGGAAGTAATATGCTCCTTTTTCGGTAAGGTAGTAGATTTCATTCTCTTTTTTAACAAATCCTAGTCTCTCGCACAGCCAAAATTCAAAATCAAACAGTTTATTGAGAGAAATACCAAAGAACTGTTCAAATTTATCTAGGCTTATTTTCATAGAGTATGCATGCCAAAACAAATAGTACGCTGCACGTTGCCTTCTAGAAAACTCTAAAGTAAGAGATGTGGGAAGTTGATTAAGATTCAAACGGTTGATATAGGCATCTAGCGAAAAAGTATTTATTTTAAATTGCTCTTTTAATAGTGTAGTTGCTGAAACGCCGAAACCTAGAAAACTATCCCGTATTATCGAAGAATATCTTTCTGTACCTGGTTTGGCAAACGTCCAAATTGCAGTTCGCACACACCCTGTTTGCTGACAATATTGGGAGATAGATTTTAACATTTTCTTTTTTGCCTTTTCTGAAAGCGGTTTATATTGATTTTTGGCAAAAGTAAAATCGATAAAAGGATATGTAGATATTTGCGTAGCTCCTAGAAAAAAAGCGGTTTCTATATCATTAAGCAAAATTTCCTCAGTTTGATTGGGAATAGCAAATATCAGATCCACATCAACTACAGCAAAGTTAGCCTCTCTAATTAGCTTAAATTTTTCTTCGTAATTAAGAGTTTTTCTACCTAAGGTAGACAAACTCTGTTCATGAAAAGACTGTACCCCTACACTTATCATGGTAACCCCAGCGTTTTTCAACTCAGCTAAGGTAGACGCAGAGATATCACTTGGATGTAGTTCAACCCCAATTCCTTGGTTTATCACAAAATACCTTTTAAGAGATTCAATAATCTCTTTTAGGTCATTGACCATTAACGCAGGTGTTCCACCACCAAAATACAGGCTAGTAACCTCTTTCTTAAATTGTATTTGGGAACCAACTAATTCAATTTCTTTAAGGAGTGCCTCTTTATATTGCCTAGCTAGATTTTTATCGTAGATAACTTTACAATATGGACAAAATGAACAGATTTTGCGGCAAAATGGGACATGGACATAAAGCCCTAAGTCTTCTTCTGTGGCAAAATCAAGACTATTAGTGTAGGAGGACTGAAACCTAAAGGGCTTAGTTGATCTTGTTAAAATAATTCTCATCAGCGATGTAAAAGTAAAAGCCATTTTGACCTCTCCACATTCCTTCTTAAATATTTTTCCTTCTTACTTCTACTCATTTGATGACTACAAGAAGGTGTAGTTACTATCTTTGTTGACAAATTAATATTGCTTTTTTGGCTGCTTTTACACTTTTAAGCGGAGAAAGTAATTACTTCTCTTGATGTTTAGTTTATATTCCCTTCTGTCTACCAAATTAGGAACAGTTGAACACTTGTTAGAGGCATTCTTTAGTTGTAGAAAAAAAAGGAAGCATAGTTAATGCTCTTCCTTTTTTTTCTGAAAATTCTTAGTGATGAATTAATCTCCCTCTGTTTTTTCAGGTTCCTTATTTGCTAGGAACAATTAAAATTCCCCGTAAATAAGTTCCCGAAACACTTGGCATAAAGCGGATTGCTTTAATCGGTTCTTGAGGCAGCGGCAAAATCTGCACTAATTGATTAGAAACAACTGGTTTAGAAAACTCTTTTCCCTCTACTAAATATGATATTGACCAGGTACATATACTTGAAGGATCCTGAAATAATGCCACTAGAGCAATCTTACTTTCGTCCTCTAGACTGAAAGTGAGTTCTTCTTCTATGACAAAAAATGGCTCAACTGCTATCTGGTTAACAATATCAGTAAACACAGGGTTAAATGTTATTTTAGCTTTTGGCTGTCTTAAAATAGGTACAAAATGGCGGATAATAACCCAGTACTCTTCATCCGATTCCCCTGTTACCTTAAGATAACGGGCTTCTTTTTCTGTTGGAAAGTTGTGTACATATTCTTTTTTATCTCTTATAGACACCACTTTATCCCAAGTTATCCCATCTATCGATATCTCCACAAAACATTTATGAAAATAATCCTGATTATTGTTGCCCATCTTTAGTTCAAAACCGTCGATCTTCTCTACCTGTCCTAAATCGACTAAAAGATAATCCCCTACTCTCTGCCCTCTCGAGCTCCAAAAGTAGCTATTTAGATCGTTATCTACTGCCTGCGAAGGGGTATAGTTCTTATAAACAGGCATGTTTGTGGAAACAGAGTAGTTCTTTATACCAAACTTAGAGGTAATCATTAGAGAGAGCCGATCAAGTATAGGCATGATGACTGAAGAGCTACCAAGTTGAGCAGAGAATAAAGAATCATAACGATAAAATTTATTTCCCTTAAGATATGATTCAAAAGCTAAACCGTATTTTTCTGTGTTTTTTGGGGGAATGTTGCTAGAAAGAGCAGGTAGTTTAGTAATTGGCAGTAAAGCATTAAGATAGAATTGACCTACTTTACCTAAGTTCTCTAAGCGTTTTAGATATGGTCCTGCCTCTTTTGCTGCTTGCGGAAAATATTGCCCAAAGTTAGCACGAATAGTTGCTAGCTCAACAAACTCACCTTTCAGCTTTTCATAAACTTGCAGATGGCCCTCTAAAGCAACTTCGTAGTTTTCAGAGTCTTGGTTAGTCACCTTTGTTAATTGTTCATAGCTTTGGAGAAACTCATTGAATAACTCAACTAAAGTTGGATAATCAGTCGTTGGTCCATTGTTAAAAAATGTCATATTTTGCTCTGCGAATCTCTTATAGATATCTTTATGTTCTCCGCCTAAAATCGATACAGCCTTTTGCCAAGAAGAATAAGGATTGTACTCTTTAGAATTCCACGTATAATCTGCACAGGTTAAAAGAGGTAATTTAGAAAGCTCTGCTTCATTCATAGGATTAAAGGTAAAGCCTAGAGTACTTGGTAGATCTTCTTTGCGGCCAGCTAAAACCAAGTACTCTAGGCTTTACCTTTAATCCTATGAATGAAGCAGAGCTTTCTAAATTACCTCTTTTAACCTGTGCAGATTATACGTGGAATTCT
>DUTE01000437.1 GCA_012842235.1 Bacillota bacterium | reverse complement strand
TTAAAGCTACTAATTGCCTTTCTAACAAGGCCAGTAGAAAAAGAAGAGCTTTTAGCACTACTTTCGGGGAAATATTTTGATTTTGGCAACTATTTAGCAGAGGGTGTATCAAAGACCCGTCTTTCAAACATGCTTAAATCAATTAAACTTATCGGCAAAAATGACAGTTGGTGGAAGAGATTAAAAAGAATGTCTGTTGATAGCAAAGAATGTGAAGAGGTCTATAATTCTTTAAGAAGACTTGATTCAAAACTAAAGATAATTGACAAAGGAAGTGCTAAAGAGATCTCAGAGAGTTTGTTAAAGGTATTAAAAGATCTAAAGGTAGATGAAAACCTTTTGCTAGATGTAGGCGATAATTTTGACCAAATTATTGAATTAAGAGCTTGGATGGAAGCAAAAGAGAGCCTTCGCAATATAGCCGAACTTTCAGATGAGGTCTTTTTAAGTGAGGAATTCTTACAGGCTTGGCTAAGTAACATTCTTGCAAGCAAGATCAATATAATCCAAGATGGTTTGAGTGTTCATGATTTTAATGAAGGACTTTTAAGGCAAAGTAAATATATCTTTTTACTTGGGGTCTCTGAAGATGACCTACCGAAAAAGCCCTTTGAATCTTGGGTTTTTAACGATAAAGAGAGGTTACTTCTTCTAGAGTCGGGTTTAGAATTAAAGACTACAGATAAAAAAGAGAGCATCCAAGACTATTATTACTGGCAGACTCTAAGAGCTGCTACAGAAAGAGTCTATCTTTTAAGCCCATGTGAAATCGGTGGGAAGTTTAAAGAGCAGTCTTTTTATGTAGATGAGATTGATATTTTTGGTAAAGACAAAGATGAGGTTGTAAAGATACCTGAACTAGAGCCATATTATACCTCAATCGAGGAAAAATTAGAGTATTTAGCTTTGACGAGATCACCTAGTCTTCCCTATGAGCTTCAAGAAGATATCGACCACTACACAGAGCTCTCTGAAGGAAAAATAATCTATCCTGATTTGGCCTATCTAAAAGGTGATGACAGTGACAAAGCGACTATATCTGTTACAGCTTTTTCAACCTATGCGAACTGTCCGTATAGATTTTTTGTCACCAAATGCTTAGGGATTTGGGAACAAGAGGAGCTAACAGAGGAAGTTACTAGTCTCGAAGGGGGTAGTATTTGGCACAAAATACTTGAACTTCTCTACCAAGAAGTAAAAGAAAGAGGTAAAGATATTGTTCTACTAGAGCTTGATACAATACTTGCGGATTTAGTAAAGACTGTTTTTGATAGTTATTCAGCAAGTGATTTTTTTAAAAAAGTAGAACAAGAGAAGTATCTTCATGGTTTAAGGGCTTTTATTGAAGAAGATTTAAAAAGGGACAACTTCCAACCGGTATTTTTAGAGGTGAGTTTTGGAGGAAAAGAGAAAATACCTGGGGTAGAGGTTGGGCCTTATATGTTAAGTGGCATAATTGATAGGGTTGATTATGTAAGCAATAACAACCAATCCGGTTATATTGTCTATGACTATAAACGCTCAAAAAAAGAGGTATATGACCTGAGAAAAGGTAAAGATTATCAGCTTATAGCCTATATATGGGCACTAAAACAAGCTGGTTATGAGCCTGTTTTAGGTGGAAGCTATGTAAGCTTTCGAGGTGAGGAGAACCGGTTTTGGAGTGATGAGGCATTTTTAGCTATGGATCAAACACCACCTAGAAGTTCTTATAATAAAAAAGAGTTTGCCTATATCCTAGAAGATCTCTTAAATGAAGGAGAAAAATTAGGGGAGAGACTAAGTTTAGGGGATTATTCCCCAGATTATAACAGTGATAGCTGCCGTTTTTGTAAATTTACAGATCTTTGCCGCAAAAAAACAAGAGGGGGTGACGAAATAAGCGATGAGTAAGTTCAACCCTACAGATGAACAAAGACAAGCTATGGATTCTGTTAATACCCATGCAGCTGTTACAGCAGGTGCAGGGGCAGGTAAGACAAAGGTTCTTATTTCCAGGATATTAAATATAGTCTTAGAGAACAAAGCAGACTTTCACGAGATTGTAGCGATTACATTTACCGAAAAAGCAGCCACTGAAATGAAGGTAAAGCTAAGAAGAGAAGCTAGAGAGGAAATGTCTAATAGACTAGAGCTACGAGATAAGCTTGCAGAGGCCTCTTTATGCCATATCTCAACAATTCATAGTTTCTGTAGTAGTATTATTCGCCGTTTTGCACTCGATTTGCACCAGACCCCCGACTACCAAGTTTTAGTAGAGGATGAATCATTACTACTTCTAACAAGAAGTATAGAAGAGATACTAACAGAGCTTGAGGATGAAAACTTAGATTATCTTATTAGATTTCAAGCAGACAACTTTAATCTAGTACGAGATTTAGCTTCAACCTATAACAACATCCGTGAGTTTGGTTACTCTCTTGATGAGGCAAAAGAACTTACCCACAGGCGCTTTTTAGATGCAGTAGATTGTAGTTATACAGCTTTAGAAAACTATATTGACTCGATGGATAAGGCTTTTGATCTTAAAGAAGATGCTAGAGGAAGTAGCAAAACAGCTAAATTTATTACTGTAGTTTTAGAAAAGTGGCCAGAAAATAGAGATCTTTTTCTTAAATTAAGGGATAAAAAAGAGAAGATTTCTCCTAGTGACCAACTAGCGATTGTTGAGTATTTATCACTGCTTGATAATGGGACGATTAATGAGAGGCTCTTTGGCAAAAAGATTATTGAAGATGTCTCCTTCGGTAATGATGTTATACCATTTATCTTTACTAAAGATGATGTGTCATCTCTTTTAAGAGGGCTATATGAAATATTAGATCTTGTTGATAAACGCTATCAGAACTTAAAAAAAGAGCGTCATGTCCTTGATTTTATCGATCTTCAATTAAAAGCTCTAGAAATTATTAGACAAGAAGATGTCAAAAAAGAGCTCTTAGAAGAGATTAAATATATTATGGTCGATGAATATCAAGATACCAACTATCTTCAACAACGCATAATCGATGAATTATGGTCTGACTCAGTTAATCTATTTATTGTTGGTGATCCTAAGCAATCGATCTATCGTTTCCGTGGAGCTGAAGTTGCTCTATTCGAAAAGACCAAAAAAGAGATTGTGGCTCGAGG
>DUTE01000436.1 GCA_012842235.1 Bacillota bacterium | reverse complement strand
TGATAGTGTTACTGATTGTAATCGTTCAAAAGACGATAACAGTTATTTAGGAGATGGGTATGTAACTCTTATTGCTGCAAAGTTGCTTTCGCAATACTCAGATCTAAATCTTAAGATCTATAACAAGGGCTTTAGTGGAGATAGAATTTATGATCTAAAAGAACGTTGGCAAAACGATTGTCTTTCATTAAAGCCTACAGTATTAAGCATTCTGATAGGTATCAATGACACCTGGAGACGATTTGATAGTGGTATTTTATCACCAAAAGAAGAGTTTAGAGATACCTATAGAAAACTTATTGAACAAGCAATTGAAACAAGCAATCCTTTATTGGTTTTGATGGATCCTTTTGTTCTTCCCTTTCCTGAGGATAGATTAGCTTGGCGAGAGGATCTTAATGAAAGAATAGAGGTTGTTCGTCAGTTAGCCAAAGAATACAATGCAGTTTATCTACCCCTAGATAGTCTTTTTGCTCAAGCAGCGATAGATACCAACTATGATTATTGGTGTATTGATGGTGTTCATCCTACACTTGCTGGCCATGGTTTAATCGCTTCAGCATGGCTAGATTATGTCAAAGTAAAGTGAGTAGACGGAGGAGATAACATTGCTACTTTGTATGGTGCTAGTATTGTCTATAAGCCTTTTTACACAAGCACAAGTACTTGAACAAGTATTTGAATATGTAGGCTTTTCTAACTGGAGTAGTCCTCAAAGTCAAATGATAGTATCTGAAGAAAAAATAGTTTTACCCCAAAATGATTATGCTTATGCTGAAGTCGGTGAAAAAAACTGGGCCGATTACGATCTTAAGCTAAAACTTACCCCAAAAAGCTTTGGTGAAAATGGCGTAATTCGTCTGTTTTTTCGTCAAGAGTTTCCTTGGAATACTTACTCTTTAGATATTACAGAAAAAAAGCTTGAACTTACTCGCTACGATGGTATATGGGAAAAGAATCGAGTGTTAGCAGAGAACAAAGGTCTAGAGATAGATAAAGAAGTTGAACTTAACTTACAGGTAAAAGACGAATACTTCTTTGTATATATTGATGGACAACTAGCTTTAGAGGCAGATAGTGTTAAATATAAAAACGGCAAAATTGTTCTGTTTTCGGAGAATGCTGCCTTTGAAGCAAAAGACTGCTATATCTCTTATACAGTTGATAATGATATGCAGTCACAAGACAGAGGCTATTTCCCTAAAGCTGACCAAAGAGGTGGCGGGATAAGTCATATGGTTTTAATCTACGGTAATAACGGTTCTACCTGGAAGGCTCTTGATGCCTATCCTTATGTAGGTTATATGCAACCTCTAGAGGAAGCAGGCTATCAGATTGTTTTTGAAGACTATCTTTTCGATAGTTTTTTGTTTTTAGCTTTAAGAGCACCAGATGGTTATGCCTTTGATTCAGCAAATCGTGGCAAACCTGCCCGCAAAGAAGAATGGCAGTGGTATATAGATTCATTGTTTACCGAAGGTGAACAACTAGATGCCTTTGATAAAGCTTTTGCTTTAGTAAATGAGCAACTCGGTGAAGAAAGAAAAGCAAAGGTATATATTATGATCCCCTATCCTATGCAACAGACAAGGGATTTTGGTGCAGTAGATAATACAGGCCCCTTAAAGTTTTCCTTAAGTGATCCAGATGAAAACACTAAACAACGCTTTAAAGCAATTAAATGGTATGTAGATCAAGTATTAGAGAGATTTAATGATCTTAATCCAGATAACTTAGAATTAGTTGGTTTTTATTGGCTAGCTGAGAATATCGAAAAAAGAGTTCCCGGAGAAGAGGCACTTATTAAAGAAGTCTCTAATTATTTACACCAACAAGATCTCAAGTTTTCCTGGATTCCCTACTATAGTGTCTATGAGCGCAGGGAATATGAGAAACTAGGTTTTGATATCTGTATCTATCAACCAAATTATATGTTTAACAAAGAAATACCTATCTCAAGGTTAGTGGATGCAGCAAAAGAGGCCTATCGTTACAATTTAGGTTTAGAGATCGAAGCAGATTCCACAGCTCTTTCAACTTACTCAGGTAGGGAGAGGTTTTATGACTATCTTCGAGCAGGTGTATCTTTTGGGTATATGAAAGAAGCTACACATGCTTACTATCAGGAAAATAACCTCTTTGGTTCTGCAGCACTAAACTCTAACCCAGATATAAGAGCAATATATGATAACCTCTATAAGTATATTAAAGGAACCTATAGTGAACCTCTTGAATTTAGAAGATAAAAGAAGCCAGGCTTAGTCCTGGCTTTTCTTAGCTTAAAGATTATATAAGCAAAATCCGGGTTTGTCTAAAAGAGATAACCCTAAAAAACTCTCTAGTAAGAGATCTTTCCTTTACTTTAACTATTTGTTAAGAGATTATTGAGCCATTTTAAGTTATAAGTCAAAACATCTTGCCAGATACTTTCATTATGTGTTTCGTGAAAAAGTCCTTGCCAGCTTTTAAATATCGCATTTGG
>DUTE01000435.1 GCA_012842235.1 Bacillota bacterium | reverse complement strand
TATGTAAAAGATGCCTTGAAATATACTCTGCCTTATACTGCTTCAGGTAATTATCAATTTTTCGAAACATTCTTTAACGAAGAGGATTGGGATGAAAAAACGGCTAGACCCTTTTCTATAGGTTTTAAGACATATGGTGTGTTGACTTCCATATGGGAGCCTTATAAAAACCAAAGTTCTTCTATCTCTTATCCCTATAGCCAAACAGAGTTAAAATTCACAGCCGAAGAAAGGGCCCTTTGGCTCTATAATAACTATAGAGAGGTTATCGAAGAAGAGCCTGGCAGATATGGTAGATTTCTTTATAATGCTGGACTTAAAGAAGAAGCCATTCCTTATCTGATTGAAGGCTTAACACTAAAAGAGAGATTTCCTGGAGAAAAATATTTTAATGTTCAGCCTCTTATAAAACATGCAGCTCAAACTGGGGAATATAAAAAAGGGGCAGAATATATCGATTTAGTTTTAGATGGCGAAGAAAACTGGTCCCATGTAGTTTTATATCTTTGGAAAGCACATTTTCTTTCCAGAATTGATGAAACAACATTAGCTAAAGAAGCAGCAAAAAAAGGAGCTTTTTTGTATGATAAATACCAAGATAGTAACGATGCAAGAATCTTTAAGAGTGAGTTTGACTATGTAAAAAGACAGCTCGATCTGTTTGGCATAGAAGGGCAAACTAGTGAGATCAAAGTCGGTGTATTTGTCAATGGTAAACCTCAAAAGGATGTTCTAGTTAGCCTAGACTACTTTGAAAGAATAATGAAATATCCTAGTATATACAAGACACATGAGTATAGAATAACAGACACAAATGGCTCTACTGGTTCTTTTTTAAGAGGCCCAAACGACTATAAAGTTGAACTTAAATTGACACCAGAACAAGCTCTCCCTCTTGAAGGAGGTTTGGTTTATGTTTTAGTTAAAGGGCTAGAAGATACTCCAGTCCGATCAGGAATAAGAGACAAGAATGGTTTCCAATGTTTATCTGTAAAAGAGGGAGAAAAGATTGAGGTAGAGTTTCATTTAATAAAACCTCTTAAAATGCAGGCAGACAAATATTTTTATGATCCGGAAGACAGTGTAGAACTTACGTGGGAAAGTTGTTTAGGTGTTGATGAGTATTTTGTCGCATTTTACTATATTAATGGGTTAGGTGAACGAGATGGCTTTAAGATAGCCCATCAAGGAAACAGATTAGTAATCAATGAAGCTTTTTTTGACCAAAATCGGCATTTCGGCAAAGTTATTGGTATGAAAAATGATATGGGTTATATGTATACAGAACCTCAATATTTGCTTGGCCCCTGGAGAGCCTCTACAGAGATGACCATCTCTGTAGTGCCAAAAACCAAAGAACAAAGCGAATTTGATGTTATGTCTCTATCTTTTTCTCAGTATATTGGGGAGACAGAAGAACGCAAAAAAGATGGTTTGGTTGTTCTTAAATTAAATCAGGAAAAATTAAGCCCCTGGGAAAAGTTAGTAGTAAATCGCCATTACCTCGAAGCCTGGGATCTGTTTCAAGACGAAAACAAGGATGTGGAATTTAGTGAAGAAGATAGATTATATATCGTTGAAGAGCTTCTAAGAAAAGAGGCAAAGAATCGTCTTGAATATGAAAAGGAAGTTGAAGAAAACAAAAAACTGAGAGAAACAGCAAAGGCCCTTGTAGCCCAAGAAAATTATCAAGAGGCCTGTACAATCTATCAAGAGCTATATCGCAAAGATCAATACAAGCTCTATGTCGATATGCGTT
>DUTE01000434.1 GCA_012842235.1 Bacillota bacterium | reverse complement strand
TAACATATACAGTAGTTTTTTGTGTTAGCCGATTACCTTAAGATTGGTAAAAATGTGTTAGGGGTTAAGATAGAAGCCGATGTAGATAAAGAAATACAGCCATTATTTATCAATGTTCTTGATCTTGATGATAAAAGCTTACTGGTTACTGACAAAAATTGGAAAGCTGCTCCTATAGAGATCGATGGCTGGCTTGAAATAAATTTCAACGATGAAAATTGGGCTGAAGTAATAGTATCAGAGGATAGAGTAAAACCAGAAATTCCGGCAATGGAGTTGGTGGCAATGATGAAGGATTTTGCCCCAGAGAAAGATCCTGAATTATTAGAAAAAGCCTCTGTTTGGGCGACCCATTCAGCTGAGTATGTTTTTACAGATGATCTTCCTGTAAAAGGACAAGATGTAATAAGGGGTCTTACAGGTAGAAATCAATATGCATCTGCTCAGCTAGCTATACGTTCTGAGGAAGATATTCTTGCTTTAGAGATTGAATTTAGCGATCTTTTGCAAAAAGACGGAGATGCTGTTTTAGACAGATCTAGATTTTATTACAACTTTATTGACACTTGGTATATGCCTAAAAACTCCACAGAGACACCACAAAGCCTATTGGTTAAACAAGCACCTGCACCTATGCCAGATATTTTGTCAGAAAACATAATTGCCAATATACCAAAGGATTATACTAAAGCAGTCTTTCTGCGCTTTTATGTTCCCGAACAAACCCCAGCAGGTATCTATGAGGGGCATCTTACCTTAAAAACAGTTGGTGCTACTCGTGATGTACCAATTGAGATTGAAGTTTTACCTATAGATCTTCCCGATGAGACAAATATTAAGGTAACTATTTGGTTCCAACCTGATTATATTGTCCAGTACAACGATGTTATTAAATATTCAGATGAGTTTTGGAGTATTTTAGAGTATTATGCTAAGGTTATGGCTGAACATAGACAAAACATGGTTTGGACCCCACTTGGTCTAGTTGATCTTGTCTATGACGAAGACGGTGTACTTCAAGGTGATTTTAGTAAGTTTGATCGTTGGATTGAGATATTTTTTAACGAAGGATTTAAGTATATCGAGTTAAGCCATATCGGTGGCAGAATAGGGGATTGGACATCTCCATTTGCCTACTGGCAGCGCTCAGCCTATAATCCCCAAACAAAGTCTTCTCAAGTAGTACCTCTTGCCGATTATGTTCATGTTGTACAAGAGCATCTAAGAGAAAAAGACTGGCTTGATGTAGCTTATATTCATGTCGCCGATGAGCCTGTTCCTGGCAACTATCCCTCCTGGATAGCTTTAGCAGAAGAAGTTAAAAAAGGTGCTCCTGATCTTAAAATTATGGAAGCACTTCATTATACCCAGCTTAGTGATTATTTAGATGTGGCAATTCCACAGCTTGACTACTTTGATCAAAACAGAAGACGATTGATGCAAGAGCAAGAAGAAGGAAAGATTGAGCTATGGTTTTATACCTGTTGGCTGCCTCAAGGAAACTATCCTAACAGGTTGCTTGATTATCCATTGTATAAAACAAGAATTCTTCATTGGGCCAACTTCATCTATGATGCCCATGGTTATCTCCACTGGGGCTACAATTGGTGGAGAGCTTTTGAAGTAGGTTATGCACCAGGTGATGGTTGGATAGTCTATCCAACCAAAGATAATATGATTCCTTCAATACGCTATGAAGCGATGAGAGAAGGCCTTGAGGATTTTGAGTACTTCCTTATGCATGCAAATAAAACTCAAGAGATAGCCAAAGAATTAGGTGCACCACTAAAAGGCGATGAAAGAGCTAAAGAGATTGCCAAAAGGGTCATGCCGGCACTAACAAGATATACTGATGATCCTTTAGAGATGTTAGAGGCTAGAGAAAGACTTCTCCGAGAAATTGTCGAACTAGACAAAGGACCAAAAGCTTTAGTTATAACAGAGGTAACCGAAGATAAGGTGTTAAGATACGATACAGAGACCGAAGTTGAAATCTATGCAGAAAAGGAAGCGAAAGTATATCTCAATGGTGTATTATTAAACGAAATAAGTGATGGCTACTTCAAGGCTACCGCTTATATTACGCCAGATAACAATAGAATAACTGTTACAGTAGTTAAAGATGATAAGACAAAGACAATCGAGAGGATTTACACTAACTGGCGCATAATTAATTAAACAATGAAGGCCTGCGGCCTGCGAAAGCTGATAAAAAATAGCCGCAGGCCTTTAGGCTTTTGTGGCCTTTTTTCGATAAAAGGGAAGAAAAGACTCATAACTTATAGAGGTGGTAATATCATGCGTGCATTAATTACAGGTGTAACAGGGCAAGATGGAAGCTACTTAGCAGAGCTTCTGTTAGAAAAAGGCTATAAGGTCTATGGCTTAGTTAGACGCTCAAGTACTGCCAATTATTGGCGTATAGAACATATACTAGATAAAATAGAGCTTATTGAAGGTGATTTAACTGATGGAGGCTCTCTTTCTTTAGCCCTAAAAAAAGCCAACCCAGATGAAGTTTATAACTTAGCAGCCCAATCGTATGTGGCAACATCTTGGAATCAGCCAGTTTTAACTGGTGATGTAACAGGGCTTGGGGCAGCAAGGCTTCTTGAAGCAGTCTATCAGTATAATCCAGAGATCAAATTTTATCAGGCATCGACATCAGAGCTGTTTGGGCTAGCAAAAGAGTCGCCCCAAAAAGAGACAACACGGTTTTATCCACGCAGTCCTTACGCAGCAGCCAAAGCCTATGCTCACTATATGACAGTTAACTATAGAGAATCATATAATATGTTTGCTTGTGCGGGCATTCTTTTTAACCATGAGTCACCTCGTCGAGGTGAAGAGTTTGTTACAAGAAAGATTAGTAAAGCAGTTGCCCGAATCGAACTTGGCAAACAAGAAAAATTAGCTTTAGGGAATTTAGAGTCCAAAAGAGACTGGGGCTACGCTCCTGAATATGTGGAAGCTATGTGGTTAATGCTTCAGGCAGACAATCCCAAAGATTATGTAATCGCCTCAGGAAAGACACATTCTGTAAGAGAACTTGTTTGTCAACTACCTCAAAGGCTAGTTTCACAAGTTCTCTTACAGAATGTGTCTTTCCTGAGGCGATTACATAGTCTTTGGGATTATCTGCCTGAAGCATTAACCACATAGCTTCCACGTATTCAGGAGCGTAGCCCCAGTCTCTTTTGGCCTCTAAATTCCCTAAAGCTAATTTTTCTTGTTTGCCAAGCT
>DUTE01000433.1 GCA_012842235.1 Bacillota bacterium | reverse complement strand
GAATATGCATTAGCTTAACACCTAAAAACTGCTCTACTTTTATTACAAACCTTAGATCTAATAGTGATGCTGTTAGAAATAGTACACCAACAAAGGTATAGCCAAGAACAGTCAAAACTAAATAGCCAAGATTTTTCCGTCCATTTTTTAACCCTTCTGCTACTTTGCCTATTGCTAAAGTAGGAAAGACAACTGCTGCTCCAAAAGCCGAAACCTGTCTAGCCAAAACTGTATAACCCTTTAAGTATAGTATGGTTATAGCTACTAAGGCAACAAACGCAGTATAAACAGAACTTCTATTTTTAAAACCTAGAAGATGCATAAGCTCTATACCACATACCACGATTCCTAACAATACTGGCCAAAAGAGCCAAAAAGAACTTTTAAAAAATGGCTTTGGTTTTGGTTCTCCTAGTTGGAAACCTTCTTCTTCTAAACCATCTTTTAAAATAGAAATTCTTACTAGATTTTCCTCCCAACTTAAGAATTCAAAAGGACGCAGATATAAAACCCTCGCCCCCCGTTCACGAACAGCACGAAGATATCTTTCGTGTGCTTTTTGGGGATCTATTCGCTCCATCTCTTTGGGAGTAATACTGTGGACACGCACTAGATTATAATCTGTAAGCCGTGCGAGCTCTTTTTCACCATATTGGTTGGCAAATTCGATAAAACCCCAAGTTTTGCCTTCAAGAAGATCTGCGGCTTCTTTCAGATGTTGAGGATAACCTAAGACCTCTTTACCTTGAAAAATGACTAGATTTGAATCAGAAGGCCATTGATTAATAACATATTCAATAACATCCTTATTATTTACATAAGGATTCTGGATACGAGCAACAATACTATAGTCAGAAGCTTTCAGAGTCTCAATCATCTTATAGTTAGGATAAATTGCCTCTTCCCACAGTGATATTGTAGGTTCACGAGTTGCTTCTTTCCTTCTTGTAGTTGGCACCTCATATTCACTTGAAAACTCCCAAATAAGGCTGTCTTGGTAAGCAAAACTTTCGCCCATAAGCTTCATTCTCTTACTTATAGGGCCGCTAACAATCTCGTTTATATATAATTTCCGAGGATCTATTGGAGGCAAATTTCTGATCTCCGAGAGCAAAAGATATGAACCTGGAATAACGGTTATTTCTTTTTTAGACGCTGCTTGCCATATCTTAGTTTCAGGTACTGCTAAAGCCTTTATTTGGCTGAAAGAAAGATCTGGTAATAGGTTCTCTACTTGGTAGTCATGGCTTTTTGCATATTCCCATAAAGCTTCGCCATCTAATACTAATAACACTGTATTATCTGCTTTTTCAATCTTTAAGCGTCCTATAATCCCCAAAATTGCACAGATCACACCAAGTATAACAATCCAGGTCGCTCCTTTTTTCATATATTTACCTCCCTAGCAAATAGGACTGCCCTAGGTGGCAGTCCTTCTAGTCATTTTCTGACTGCAATGCTCCTCTTTGTAAAAGATCACGTTGCAGATTAAGTATATGAGCGATTATCTTATCGCGATCTCTTTCGTTTATCTTGCTAAAAAACACGCCTACATCCTGATCCCATTTTGTCGCATCTGGATTGGGCATTGTTCTTACAACCTCACCCCAAAGATATATTGGTTCCTCTTCATAACCAAGGGGTAGCCACATCTCTAAATAATCGCCAACTTTAAGCCCTACCTTTTCAGAGACAGCAACTAATACACCGCCTCCACTTATATCTTTAATTACACCATCAAGTCTACTAGCTTCATCCTCAGTTATCTGTGGTCTTAAAACTGTAGCTTTCATTGCATCAGGTGTTTTGGGATAACCATACCGATATTTTTCTTCGGGTAAGATTTTAAATGTAAAAGGAATAAAGACTTGCAAGCGAAAATAATCACGACGATTTGTTTTTTCGACTGTATGTGGTTTTGCTAAACGGAGTAAACGGATATTCCGATCAACTCGCCCTAATACTACCGTTTGAAAATGATAGGTGCCTTTTTCATCGTTAAAGACAACCTCTACAGTCTCACCAATGGGAATATAAACAGGAACAGTTCCATCTAAAGGTTCTGCTATGTAGAGAAAATCAGCATCTTCTTCCTCTATGCGGCTTGAATAATAGTGTCTTTTACCATCTCTCTCCAAAGCATCGCAACGCAGCTGAACACGCTGGTTGATATTGAGTTTTATTGCCATATTTATACCCTCCAACCCAAGCCCACAAGCTTTAAGCCATTTCAGCCTCTTTAAGTTCCTTCTTTTCTCCTTCAGTGAGAATCTTTTCCACATCTACTAGTAGAATAAGTTGGTCCTCTTTTTTTACTACCCCTTGAAGGAATTTCTGGGATCCTCTAACTACAAGTTCTGGTGCTTCTTCTATGTTGTCTGCCTTTACTCTTTGGACCTCCATAACAGAATCAACAATCATCCCATATTGAGACCCTGGTACATCTATGACAATGATCCGACTATCATTGGTTATCTCTCTACTTTCTTTACCAAAACGAATCCCTAGATCAATAATAGGGTAAATTTCTCCTCTTAGACTAATAATCCCTTCGACAAAATCAGGAGCCTGAGGTACAGGTGTGATTTCATCTACTCTTCTAATTTCTTTTACTGGATGTATATCAGAAGCAAACAGCTCTTTACCAAGCTTGAAGACAACTATTTGTATATCTTCAACTTGATTCTTGCTTTGTGTGACCGACATACAAACACCTCCACCTTTTCTATGAACGTTTTCCACAAAGAACAGTTAATTCCTGCCCTTGTCATTCAATCGAACCAAAGACATACAAAACATCATCTTGAATCGATAACTCATCAATAATAAAAGGAATACCTAAACTACCTAGATCCAATGCAAAAGAGGCTACTTTTTCTAAATTATCCATAGCTGTCTTGTTTGACCCAGAAACAACCATTTTGCGTGGGCTAAGTCCAATAACACGGTTTTTTTCCACAATAAAAATACAGTCTAGATAAAGCGATTCTCCATCTTTTACTCCTTCTACCCTTGGACCATCAGAAAGCAAGCGAAATTGAATCTCATTATAGGGATCATCGATAAAAAACCGGTGTAGATAACGATCTAGTTCTTTTTCACTGATTGATAGGGCTATCCTTCCGGTTCCTTTGATTGGCTTAAAGTGCCCGTTTAGCAAAAGGTCAGTCATGGATATTTTGAGTTTATCTGCTTCCATAAAAAGCTTTAAGACCTTGAACCTTTTAGTTTCTAGCTGGCTACCATCAATAAAAAAATTATTTAAGTTGCCCATAAGTAGTTTCCCCGCTGGCCATGTTTTGTGTCCAATATCAAGTTTTTCTGTTGTATAAAAATAAACAGACATAGCTTTGTTTAGTTGTTCGTTAACAAGAGAGGGAAAATAAACCTCCACCGCAATTATTAGAAGTATTAATGTTAGGCCGGGCAATATATTTTTGCCCGGCTTTTTCTTTTCAGTCATAAAATATCCCTCAATTATTTCATCCTGAGATATGCCTCAATAAATTCTTCAATATAACCATCCATTACCGAATCAATATTGCCTGTTTCTACACCTGTTCGATGATCCTTAACCATAGTATAAGGACAAAAAACATAGGAACGAATCTGACTGCCCCAAGTGTTTTCCGCCTTTTCTCCTCTAATTGATGCAATCTCTTCTTTTTGTTTTTCAATCTTTAACGCAAGAAGTTTTGATCTTAACATATTCATAGCAGTTTCTTTATTAGAGTGTTGTGATCTTTCGTTTTGGCACTGCACCACAATATTTGTAGGTAGATGGGTTATGCGAACAGCAGAATCGGTTTTGTTGACATGCTGCCCCCCTGCACCTCCTGCACGATAGGTGTCAATCTGCAAATCTTTGGGGTCAATCTCTATCTCGTTATCATCTGAAACTTGAGGAATAACATCTACTGAACAAAAAGAGGTGTGCCTTCTTCCAGCTGAGTCAAAAGGCGAAATCCTCACTAAGCGATGGACTCCTGCTTCTGCTTTGAGATAACCATAAGCATATGGACCACTAAGAGAAAGAGTAGCCGATTTGATACCAGCCTCATCTCCAGGTAGAAAATCCAGTACTGCAACTTTATAACCATAGATCTCGCCCCATCTGCTATACATCCTAAAAAGCATACTGGCCCAATCCTGTGATTCTGTACCTCCTGCTCCTGGATGAATTGTAAGAAGGGCATTGTTTTGGTCGTAAGGCCCAGATAGAAGCATCTCTAACTCAAAGCGATTGACTAGCTTAACTAGCTTTTCACTTTCCTTAATTACCTCATCAAGGGTTTCTGCATCTACCTCTGCTTCTGCTAATTCTAAAAGAACTGATAAGTCTGCCACATCATTTTCTAATTTGTCTACAAGTTCAACTCTTTCTTTAAGAGTGTTTAGTTCTTTTGTTTTAGCTTGAGCTTTGCGTTGATCTAACCAAAAATCAGGGGCCAGAACCTCTTTCTCAAGAACAGTTATGCGCTTATTTGCTTCTATATTTTCAAAGATATCCACCTAATGTCTTGATCTTTTTTTCTACCTCTTTTATCCTGTCTTTGACAACAGGTATCATCTCCATATTCACAAACATCAACTCCTATTTTCCACAACATTTCTTATATTTTTTCCCACTCCCACAAGGACAAGGATCGTTGCGCCCTGGCTCTTTGCCGGTCCTTCTTGGAGTAATCTGCTCTTTTTGCTGATTAGTGCTTAGAGCATCGAGTCTAGCTTTCTCTTTTTGCTCAGCTGCCCTGATTGCATCTTCGTTTGCAAGCCTTAGATGTAAAAGGGTCCTAATAGTTTCCTCATCGATATAGGCAAGAGTTGACTCAAACAATCTTGAAGCCTCTCTTTGATATTCGATAATTGGATTCATCTGTCCATAGGCTCTAAGACCAATCCCATCTTTAAGATCATCCATGTTTTCTAAATGGTCCATCCATGCCTGATCTACTGTACGCAGTGTTACAACACGGGAAAGCTCTTGAAATAATGGAGTTCCAAGTTCTTTTTCTTTTTCTAGAAGTGCAGATATAATAAAATCGGTTATTTTTTCTTTAGCATCCTCTAGAACTTCTTTTGAGAGGTTGTTTACATACTCTTCTTTCATACTATCAAGTAGCGCATTTAACCCTTTATCATATATACCTACAATATCTCTAATACTTGAAAGAATATCGTCATAGGGCCATTCTGAGGCGTATTCGATATCGATTACATGATAGTCTAATAGTAAATTTACAGTATCTGTAATCATCCTGCTAAGAACAGTACGTCCATCTGAACCTAACATAAACTCTCTTCTTAGAGAATAAATAGCCTCTCTTTGTCGATTTAAAACTTGGTCGTACTCTAAAACATTTTTACGTATATTAAAGTTCCATGCTTCTACACGTTTTTGAGCATTTTCAATAGCTTTAGCTACTTGAGGGTGTTCAATTGGCATATCATCTTCCCAGCCAAGCTTTTCCATTATGCCCACAAATCGTTCACTACCAAAGCGACGCATTAGCTCGTCTTCTAAAGCCACATAAAATCTTGAAGATCCAGGGTCGCCTTGTCGTCCTGAACGGCCTCTTAACTGATTGTCTATTCGGCGACTCTCATGTCGTTCTGTGCCGATGATATGCAATCCACCAAGCTCAATTACTTTTTTCTGCTCAATTTCCAGTTCTTTCTTGGCATCTTTTAACATATCGTTGTATTTTTTCTGTAACTCACTTAGTTCTGTCTCAGAGATTTCTATTTTCTTTGCCAAAGTATTACTTGGAACCTTCTCACTAGCAGCTGCTACCTGTTCAGGTGTCCAGCCTTCTTTTCTAAGCTTCTCTTTAACTAAAAAATCTGGATTACCACCAAGAATAATGTCTGTACCACGGCCAGCCATATTAGTCGAAATTGTCACTGCACCTATTCTACCTGCTTGAGCTACTATCTCAGCTTCTTGTTCGTGGTGTTTAGCATTTAATACTTTATGGGCTATGCCTTCTCTTTTTAAGAGTTCAGAGAGAAGCTCTGATTTTTCAATAGAGATAGTTCCTACTAATACAGGCCGTTTTTGTTTGTGTAATTCTTTAATCTCGTCGATTACTGCCTTAAATTTCCCCACTTCAGTCTTGTAAACTACATCAGGGTGATCTATTCTAATCATTGGTTTGTGTGTTGGTATTTCTAAAACTCGCAACCCATATATTTTAAGAAACTCTTCTGCCTCAGTTTTTGCTGTTCCTGTCATACCAGCAAGTTTTTTATACATCCGGAAATAGTTCTGGAAGGTTATACTTGCTAAAGTCCGGCTCTCTGAAGCTACTTTTACACCTTCTTTGGCTTCAATTGCTTGATGCAAGCCGTTCGAATAGCGTCTTCCGGGCATAAGTCGTCCTGTAAATTCGTCAACAATTATAATTTCGCCATCTTTGACAACATAGTCCACATCACGTTTCATAATATATTGAGCTCTGAGTGCTTGATTGAGGTGATGTGTAAGCCCAATGTTTTCTGGATCATAAAGGTTGTCTATACCTAGCTCTCTTTCAACTTTTTGGGCACCGTTTTCCGTTATAGTTATAGTTTTTCCTTTTTCATCGATGGTGTAGTCATCTTCTGCTTTTAACCGTGGGACGATCCTAGCGAAGCGATTGTAGAGCTCTGTTGATTCCTCACTACTACCAGAAATAATCAGCGGTGTACGTGCCTCATCTATAAGAATACTATCGACTTCATCAACTATTGCATAGTGCAGTTCTCTTTGTACGAGATCGTCTGCTCTCAAAACCATATTATCTCGTAAATAGTCAAAACCAAACTCATTATTAGTACCATAGGTAATGTCTGCCCCATAGGCCACTTTTCTCTCTTCAGGGGTCAATCCATGCAGGATACATCCTACACTTAGACCTAAAAATCTATAAATTGCCCCCATCCACTCAGAGTCTCGACGAGCCAAATAATCATTAACTGTAACTACGTGAACACCTTTGCCTTCTAAGGCGTTTAGATAAACAGGTAGTGTTGCAGCTAGGGTTTTACCTTCACCGGTCTTCATTTCGGCTATTTTGCCCTCATGCAAAGCAATGCCACCCATTATCTGCTCATCGAAATGACGCATTCCCAGTGTTCTAACAGATGCTTCACGCACTACGGCAAAAGCCTCAGGCAAAAGACTATCTAGACTTTCTCCTTGAACGAGACGTCTTTTAAATTCATCTGTTTTGCCACGCAATGCCTCATCACTGAGCTTTTGCATCTCTACTTCTTTGGCATTTACTAACTTAGTCATCTCGGTTAAACGAGCTAGATCCTTTTTATCAGGGTCAAAGAGCTTTTTTAGAAACTTTATCAAGGGTTAGTACCTCCTTGCCGTTTGCGATAAAGCATAACTAATCAACAATTCAGTAAGTCGCTATTATTATACCATAGCAAAGCACTATTTCTCACTGTAGAAAAGACTCAAAATTTCATAAACTAATTTTGCGCTTTGGAAAAACTTATAATTACATTGCACGTTTTAACATAAAAAGAGCCGGAATAGATCCGGCTCAATTATTTCCCCGTACTTAGGTTTAGGCCAACTCCGGTTCGATTAAACCGTAATTGCCGTCCTTTCTTTTATAAACTACACGAACTTCATTGTCGTCTCCGTCTAGAAAGACAAAGAAGTCATGTCCTAAAAGATCCATTTGCATAACTGCTTCTTCAACATTCATTGGTTTTAATGCAAATCTCTTTCGTCTGACAATCTTAATTTCGCTATCTGTTTCATCTTCACTATTTGGTACTTCGAGTAGTTTTTGGTTTATTTCATAAATGGCTTCTCTAGTCTCTTGTCTACTTTTAGACCTAATTCTTGTCTTATATTTTCTTATTTGGCTCTCTAGTTTTTCTACAACTCCATCAATTGAGGCATACATATCCGGGGTGCGTTCTTCTGCCCTCAAGATAATGCCACCAAGTTCAATAGTAATTTCTGCCACATGTTGGTTTCCTTCTAAACTTAAAACCACATCTGCTT
Organism: Bacillota bacterium; assembly: GCA_012842235.1. Lineage (GTDB taxonomy): Bacteria > Bacillota > DTU065 > DTU065 > DTU065 > DUTE01. Next base: position 1,688 of record DUTE01000433.1, on the reverse strand, counting down.
CAATTTCTCCATTAAACCCCTGTAAATACCTTTCTAACCGTTTTGTTCGCTTTTCCACATAAGCTTTTAAAGCATCAGTAACAGTAATACTTCGACCTGTAATTGTAATCTTCACGCCACCAACTCCCTTTCAAAGAAACTGGAGTACCAATAGCGGTCTTTCTATATATCTATTGCCCATTTTAAAAATAATTAAACTAAAATAATAAAAAAAGGAGGCACAAGCCTCCTTAATTTGCCAAATTAAATTTTATGAACTCTTTTTTACATTGGCTGCTTGAGGTCCTCTTGCACCCTCAACAATTTCGAACTCAACTTCTTGACCTTCTTCTAATGACTTGTATCCATCTCCTGTAATAGCTGAGTAATGGACAAAAACATCTGCTCCTCCACCATCTGGTTCAATAAAGCCATAACCTTTTTCGTTGCTAAACCATTTTACTTTGCCTTGCATTTTTAAAAAAATACCTCCTACTTACTTGGCGAACCAAGAAACAACTTCACTATAAACGTTATAACAGTGGAGCCAAAGTGTCAAATGACCCCCTGAACGCCATAAAACGTTGCCACTGCAACATTTGTCGCCCTTAATGTCGATATATGTCGAATTTAATCAACGAAATTAACATTAATTATTAATAGATATTCCCTCTTTTGCAAAAAAAAGATTTAGACAAATAACAACTGCAGTATCTGCAGTTGTTATTTTTCTTTATCAATAAACCTTGGTACAGACCTCATATAGCTGTTAGGCCAACCATAAGCCTTTGCAGCATCTTGTCTGAGTTCTAAAACCTGCAATTCTTTTAATGCTTGTTCTTTTGCTTGTGATATAGGAATTTTTGATTGTTCCTGCATCTGTAGAGACTCTTCTGTAAGAACTTGCATCTCTTGTTTAAGTAGCTTTATTTTTGCAGTCTTTTCTTTATCCCAAAGTCTTTCCACATCTTCAATCGTTTTTAGACAAGCAAACTCAGTTTTAGCATTAAAGTTAATCTCATCGATCTCTTGAGTGAGTTTGTCTATCGATTCACCTAAACGATTAAATTCTGCCCATTCACTGTTTTTAGCAGCAACTAATTGCTTCTCTGATAAAATTCTAATCTCATTAAGACAATCTCTCTTTTTTTCAAGAGCATCAATCAAACTATTGAACGACTCAGCCATTACCTTTTGCCCCTATCTTTATAGCCTCTTGCCAGCTCTTGCGAAGATCGGAGATCATCCCACTAACCTCCTCTAAAATCTCTGGATCTTTTTTGAGGTTAGCTTCAATTAACCTACGTTTCATATATTCGTATAATGCTAAAAGGTTCTCAGCAATTTCTCCACCTTGTTCTTTATTAACAGAAAAGTATAGTTCATCTACAATATCCTGCGCTTTAACGATCTGCGCATGGGCTACATCTAGCTTATTTTCAGCTATTGCCTTATTAGCTAGTTTGCAGCATTTTACAGCCTCGTCATAAAGCAGGGTGATAAGTTCAGCAGGGTTTGATGTTTCAACTTTTGTTTTTTTGTATATATCGTACGGATTATGTCCTCTCACCCTAACTCACTCCTTGTTAAAATAGATTAGGGGTCGTTAATTGAGCCAGTTGAGAACTTAACCAGGCACTTTGGTTATAGCTAGATGACATTGCTTTGTCAAGGGCTGTAAATTGTCGCACAAGACTACTTCTTTTCAT
>DUTE01000432.1 GCA_012842235.1 Bacillota bacterium | reverse complement strand
TTAATTGTTTGTGGAGCTCTATTTAGTACCTTTGCGATTTCTCGGTTCGAATAATTTTCCTTTTTCAAAACCATGATTTGGCTACGCTCCGATTTATATGGTTTGTTATTAATTTTATTTCTACATATTTGCGAGTATACATCAATCATAGATCAATATATAAGTTACAAGCGGATCTTTTTGCCTGTTACCTCAATTTGAAACAGAGTAGCCTAGATAGTATTCAGAGCGGAGATTTGATAACTCATTTAGATAATGCTACGTATGTAGTCAAGAATGGATTTCTTCTAGAGAAAGTTGCATCAAAATCCAATCAAGGATAAGGAATAATAAAACAGCTGCTCAAAGAGTAGCTGTTTTATTACATAACCTGCCAAAAGCAGAGTGCAGGAAAGAAGATTAACTGTGGTATGATAGACAAGACTAGATAAACATGAAGGAGATTTAGGTTATGATCTATTTAGATAACAGTTCAACTACACGGCCCCATCCTTTGGTGATTAAGGCTGTAGTTTCAGCAATGGAAAATACATTTGGCAATCCTTCAAGCTTACATAGACTTGGTTTGGAAGCTGAGAAGGTAGTTAAAGAAGCAAGACAAGAGGTTGCAAGTTTAATCTCTGCCCTACCTGAGGAGATAGTCTTTACCTCAGGAGGCACAGAAAGTAATACTTTAGCTATTAGATCAGTTTTAGATAATACAGAAGATAGGCATGTGATAACTTCGTCAATAGAACATCCTTCTGTTTTGTCAATATTGAATGATTATGAAAAAAAAGGCTATGAAATAACCTATCTGCCTGTAGACAAAAAAGGCCATATAGATATAAATGATTTAAAAGATAGCCTAAGAAAAGATACAGCTTTAGTAACTATAATGGCGGTTAACAACGAAATAGGTTCAATTGAACCTATAGAAGAGATTGGTCTAATCTTAAAGGACTACCCCAAGACCTATTTGCATGTAGATGCTGTACAAGCAGTAGGTAAAATTATACTTCCTTTAGAAAGAGTAGACCTTCTAAGCATGAGTGCTCATAAGATAAATGGTCCTAAAGGTGTTGGGGCACTTTATGTTAAAAAAAGCAGAGAATTACAATCAATTATGCCTGGAGGTGGCCAAGAACAAGGTCTAAGAGGTGGAACAGAAAATGTTCCAGGCATAGCTGGTTTTGGGGTGGCAGCAAAAGTTGCTCAAGAGAAGATGAAAGAAATAAAGATATTAAAGGATAAAAAAGATCAATTAGCCAAATATTTACAGGAGCTTCTACCAGATTGTCAAATAAATTCGCCAAAGGAGAGTATTATTGTTTTAAGCGTTAGCTTTCCTAAAATTAAAGCAGAGGTTTTGCTACATGCCTTAGAGGCTGAGGGCATATATGTCTCTACAGGATCAGCTTGTTCTTCGAAGAAGACTAAACATCCTGTACTTGCAGCAATAGGCCTCAAAGAAGATCTTCACGAAGGTACAATTCGTTTTTCTTGGGGTTGGGAAAACAAAGAGGTAGACCCTAAGGTTGTGGCTGAGAAAGTAGCGAAGAATGTAAAGGAACTCCAAACTCTTTGGGGGTAGTTTAATATGAGTCTAAAATATGATCTAATAATTTTAAGATACGGTGAGTTGGCTCTTAAAGGTAGAAATAGAGCTACCTTTGAGAATCTTTTGGTAAAGCATACTAAGAGAGTTTTAA
>DUTE01000431.1 GCA_012842235.1 Bacillota bacterium | reverse complement strand
GAGTAAATGCATTAGGCAAGGACAAATCACCCTATTTGCTTGTAGTAACAAGTGATATACCACTAATTAGTACTGAGGCAGTCAACGATTTTATTACGCAATGCCTTAGCTATTCAGCAAAAGTATATTATCCAGTAGTTCCCCGAGAAGTTAATGAAGAACAATATCCAGAAGTACAACGCACTTACTTTACCCTTAAAGAGGGGACCTTTACAGGCGGCAATATCATGTTGCTTGCACCTGATATACTTGAAGACCAGTATGAGCTTGTAGAGCAGCTTGTAGCTATGAGGAAAAAGCCTGCAAAGATAATCAAGATGTTAGGTGTCCGTTTTATTTTCAAGTTTGTACGCAAAAATCTATCTCTTTCTGAGATTGAAGAGCGGGCAGAAGAGATTCTTGGTTTTTCAGGTAAAGCTATTATCTCCAACTACCCAGAGGTTGGTATAGATGTTGATAAACCAAGTGATCTTGCATTAATGGAACATATTTTTAACAAAAAGAATAACTGATTTTAAGGCTGTTAATACAATATTAACAGCCATTTTGTAGCCTATAAGACCTAGTAAACTATAGTAGGTAAGAATCATGGGGAAAATAAATAGGAAAATTATAATAAAAGGCAGGAAATATCAAAAAGCTATTGAATAAATCAATACATATGCAGCCGCTATAAAAAAGGTGGGGACACATATGGAGATAACCGATGTGCAAGTACGTAAGGTAGATGAAGCAGGAAGAATGAAAGCTATTGCTTCAGTTACCTTTAACGATGCTTTTGTCGTTAGAGATATTAGGGTTATTGAAGGAAACAATGGTTATTTTTTAGCTATGCCTAGTAGGAAACTACCAAATGGTGAGTTTAGAGATGTTGCTCACCCTGTAAATCCCAAGATGCGTGACATAATTACAGAAATAGTCTTAAGCAAGCTTTCAGCTCTAGGGTTCTAACAAAAAGCAATATAGCGGCAGGGGAAGAGGATTTAGAAGCGTTAAAAAAGCTTCTAAGGCTCTGCCCCTTTTCTCTATCCATACCTTAGCTACAAGTTTTAAACCAGATTTAAACCTAAATCCGCTGATTTTAAGACGGTTAATCTCTATCAAAAGCCCAGAACAGTTAGTAACAACTAGGACTTAATTGTGGAAAACCTGTTAATTATGTGGATATATCTAGCAAAAAAGACAGTTGTTTCAGGTTTAAATAATCAAAAATAGACAAAAAAGCCCTATTGCTAAACAATTCACACTAAGAAGAAGCTCTTTAGCTGGGGATTTACAAACACACAAATTGCTTTTTGCCGTTTGGTTTAAATTAGATTTAAACCTGCCCCTAAAATGTTGTTTCCGATAGAGTTGGGAGGAAATGATTTTTAGCACTTGACCGGGATTTCTAAGGAGGGTTATACTATAATGTATAGTATGAGTATAAAAATAGATTAAAATCTAAGAGCTAAAAACGATGAGAGGAAAGAGTACCTAGGAAGTTATTGTTACAGAGAACCGGGATAGCTGAGAGCCGGTGCATTAACTCTAGCGAAATGGGTCCTTGAGTTTTTATGGGAGTCGCCCATTAAAGCGACTGAAAGTGGCCGCATAGCGCATAGCGTATAAGCCGTTGCGGCAATTAGGGTGGCACCGCGGGTTCTCTCGCCCCTAGATGGGGTAAGAGAACTTTTTTGATTTTAAATTTGGAGGTGGAGTAGATGGCAAAGATATTTTCAGGTATTCAACCAACAGGAATTATTCACATAGGTAACTACTTAGGGGCAATTAGGAATTGGGTTAAACTTCAGGATGAACACGATTGTTTGTTTTCCATTGTTGACCTTCATTCCCTAACCATTCCCTATGAACCAGAAAAGCTTAATCAACGGATCCTAGATGCTTTAGCTACAAATATTGCCGCAGGGCTTGATCCTAACAAATCTAGTATCTTTGTACAATCGATGGTTCCTGAGCATACCGAATTAACCTGGCTTTTAACAACATTAACCCCAGTTGGCAACCTCGAAAGAATGACACAGTATAAAGAAAAATCCGAAAAGGAAGGTCTTCTTGCAGGGCTTCTTTGTTATCCTATCTTAATGGCAGCAGACATACTTCTTTATAAAGCTGAAGTTGTACCAGTAGGAGAAGACCAATTACAACATCTTGAGCTAGCCCGTGTGGTTGCTAGAAAGTTTAATTCTCGATTTGGTGAGTATTTCCCAGAGCCTCAACCTGCTTTAAGTGAGGCTACACGAG
>DUTE01000430.1 GCA_012842235.1 Bacillota bacterium | reverse complement strand
CTCCAAACCTGTAAGTTCTAAAGAATCACCTTTAACTAAATAAATCCCATCAGAAAAGACTTTAGCACGAAAAGGAGTGTTTGGTTTAGAACATATCTTTATGCTAAAGTCTTTTCTGATGGGATTTATTTAGTTAAAGGTGATTCTTTAGAACTTACAGGTTTGGAGAAGGCCTATCTATTAGATGGTAGTGGCCATCTAAAAGAGGCTCTTTCTAACTACCATATAGAGAGTCCCCGCAAAGATTTAAAGTATTGGGAACCAACAACTGATGCCTCAGAGATTAAAAAAAGTGCAGAAGAACTTATTACAAAGATTAATCAAGGGGAAGATATTTCGCTTTTATTAAGAGACTTAGAACAGTTAGCACGGAATCTAAATCTGAAATTACCTGATGAGATTAAAAGTAAATTAGAGATACTTATCCTGTGGGACCGTATAGGTCAATTGCCAGAAAATTTTCGGGCTGAGCTTTCTCAGAAGATTCTTGATTGGGTTAAAACTATGCCTGCTGATCCACTTTTGAAGCTCAAAGATAGTTTGCCATCTTGGAGTGATGAAGATATCTATAAAAGTTGGCGAGATCTAGAGTCGTATAGTCGTCAAAACACTCTTCGTGTAGTTACTACAGAAAAAGATCCACCGATTGCTGATGTTGTCTCTAAGCCTGCAGCTGATATTAAAGAAGATATAAAAAGTCAAGTAAGTGGGGTTGTAGGCGGAGTAGTTCCTTTAGCTGCTTTAGCAGCTGCAGTGATACTGTTGTGGGTGTTTATGGCGTTAGATCACTCACTATGGGGTAGCTATCTTTTATCGAAACAAAACCATTTTGCTCCTGTTTTCGGATGGCTTTTAGGTGTTTTTGAGATAAGTGTGGCAGCTTTAATTATGCCGTTTAATACTCAGCTTCTAGTTAAAATGATATATGTAGTCATAGGTGCATTAGGAAGTGCACTAATCATAACAATATCTAATCGAATTTCACCTCTAGATTATAAAAGTATAGAGGCAGGGGAAGCCTTAGGGTTATCAAAAACGGAGTTATATAGGCAGGTAATTGTTCCAAGCGGTAGAATGGGTTTGTGGCAGTTTATCAATAAAGGCAAGTTACTTTCGGTCAGGAGGTTTAAGGATGCTTGAGCTACGGGATGTTACTTTAGAAAGAAACAAAGTAAAGATTCTTTCTAATGTAAACTTAAAAGTTAATGAGGGAGAAACCATTGTATTAACAGGACCAAGTGGATGTGGTAAGTCTACCTTGATTCGAGTAGCATTAGGGCTAATTAAACCTCAATCAGGTGAAGTGTTGTTTGAAGGAGTTAATTTACTTGCTCTTTCTGATGAAGGGTTACGCCGAAAAAGACATAAAATGGGTATTGTTTTTCAGGAGTTTCAAATTCTTGAACACTTTACAGTGCTTGAGAATGTGCTACTTGCTCTTTGGGAAGGTAACCGAAACAAAAAAATAGCTGAAGAAGCACTGCGATCTGTTGGGTTGTGGGAAAAACGGTTTAGATATCCCAAACAGTTGTCGGGAGGAGAAAAACAGAGAGTAGGTATAGCTAGAGCCTTAGCTTTAGACCCTGATATTATCTTTTGGGATGAACCTACTGCTGCCTTAGATCCTATGTATGTTCATGAGATATTAAGAATCATGGATTCACTAGCTCAGAGAAAAACTATGTTAGTAGTGACCCATGAAATGCCTTTTGCTCTTAAAGTAGCAGACCAGCTTGTTTTAATGGATTCAGGTAGAATTGTAGAAAAAGCACCACCTGACAAAATCTTTGCCCATCCTTCTTCTTATCTTGGTATAATGTATAGAGAAAGACTCTTGGACACCAAAGAAGCTTTAACAAAGCTAGCAAATTAAGAAGCAGGTCTTTTGACCTGCTTCTTTCACGTAATCAGCGGCAGGTATGATTCTCTTGTACGAAGAATATTGATTTTGATGGAGTGAAGATCATGCAATATACTTTGGAAAAACCAGTAAAGATTGTAGGTAAGGGCTTACATACAGGAAATAATGTGACAATGACAGTTTTTCCTGCAGAGCCTTTATTTGGGATTCGTTTTGTAAGAACAGATATAAAAGAGTGTCCGGAAGTTGAAGTCAATTGGCAAAACAGGCTAGATATTCCTCTTTGCACAGCACTTGGAGCTGGTTCGGCAAAAATTTTAACTGTTGAGCATTTTCTTGCTGCATGCCAAGGGTTAGGCCTAGCCAATCTAAGAATAGAAATTAATGGACCAGAGCTTCCTGCATTAGATGGTTCAGCTCTAGAGTTTTACAAAGCTTTGTTAGTAGGAGGAATAGTCGCCCAGCAACCAAAACCGAAATTGGTTCTTAAGGAATCCATATATCTTACCGACGGACAAGCTTTTATTGCTGCCTTGCCATCTTCATCATTAAGACTCTCTTATACTTTTGTATCTTTACATG
>DUTE01000429.1 GCA_012842235.1 Bacillota bacterium | reverse complement strand
TATAGCAAGAAATATTACGGAGGCAAAAGCTACCCAAATATAAAATACGCCAAAATTATTTATGGTAAACTCATTAGCTTTATTTAGTATGATACTACCTTTAACTGGATTTATCATCAAAGGTATACAAATAGCAAGAAGAATAACAAATGTAGCGATAAACGTTGGTTTGTCGATATCTTTAAAATTTAATTTCATGTATGTTGTACAACACTTTTTCTAATGTTGCACTTTCATATCCCTCCTAAAAGATAAACAAAAAAGATCTTACGCTTTAAAAGCGTAGGATCTCTTCTTGTTTTAATATACTTCCTTATGTTATCTTAAATCGCCTTGAATTTCAAGAAAGCCTGTTTAAGACATGATTTTTGACATTACATTGTATCTAATCTTCGAGAGTTATAGCAGATTCGCGATTTTGTCTTGCATAAATCTTCATATAGAAATAAAGGAGTAAACCTACATCATAAATCCGTTATTTTCTATCAATATAGTATTTTATACCATGACGAGCTCTTTTTTTATCTTCTTCTAGCTGAAACATTAATTCTTCCGCAGTGTTGTATTTTTCTATGCCACGAAAATATTCTATAAATTCAAGCTTGATGGTCTTCCCGTAGAGATCTTCGTCTATATCTAAAAAATAGACCTCCACAGCTATCTCTCCTGTTTCAAGAAAAGTTGGCTTTTTTGAGATAGACAAAAGACCAAAAGCAGACCTTCCTTCCCAAAATCCCTCGACAAGATATACACCACAAGCAGGGATTAGTTTCTCTTGTGCCACTAAAAGATTAGCTGTAGGTGTATTTAGTCTTCGACCTCGGCCTTCGCCTTGTATCACTACACCCGTTAGTGAAAACCTTCTCCCTAGCAAAGCATTGCTAAGAGAAACTTTACCACTATTTAAGAGTCTTCTTATTAAAGTAGAGGATATTATTTGGTTATTGTTTTTAACTGCTTGACCAATTATTACGGGAATATTTTCTTTTTTCCCTAATGAGTAAAGGAGTTGGCTATTGCCTCTAGCCTTTTTCCCAAAACGAAAATTTGATCCTACTACTAAACCTTGAGCATTAAAATCTTCAAGGAGCACCTTAGAGAAAAATGTTTCTGCATTTAGAGAGGCAATCTCACGAAAACAGGGTCTAAATACAATTTCAACACCGTATTCTTTGAGAATTGCTAGCTGTTCTTCTTGAGTCGTCAATAATTTTATTGGTGAATCCTTAAGTACTTTATCAGGGTGTTCATCAAATGTCATAACAGCTAAATGAGCATGTTTTTTTTCGGCTAAAGCTTTACCTGTTTTAATTAGACTTACATGACCTTTATGAATTCCGTCAAACGCTCCAAGCACTACAACAGTTCTTTTAGTATTGCCATGAAGGCCTAGTATTTCCATGCTCTCACCTTTCATGCTACCAACTAACCGAGAAATACTTTTTCTGGTTTAAATCTAGGTTCTTTTGCACTGTAGCGATAAATTCCTGCAAATTCCTTATCAAAAGTATAGATTTTTACTAGTTGCTCATCTTGTAGATTGTTCATCTCTAAAACATCATTTTCCCAAAGTATTTGCCCACTGGCTAGTGCCTTACTTTTATTGGGGTTAGCTATTACTTCTGGAAAATCTAAAACCTTGTCAGGAGGGATCAAAAATTCTTCTCCTGTCTTTATTTTTTCTTCAATTTCCCTAAAAAGCAGTGCATCCTCTACCTTCATACAACCAGAGGCACTACGTAGAAGAAAGCCCATATGAGCAGGTAATCCTAATCTCTCTCCAATATCATTACAAAGAGAACGGATATAGGTGCCTTTACTCACTTGAGCTTCCAATAACACTCTATCTCCTGAAAAGATGATATCTTTAGCAGAAAGAATCTTTAACGAAAAAACCTCGACATCTCGCGGTTTTCTTTCGACCTCTTGGCCTTTTCGCATTAGTTCATAGAGCTTTTGACCATTAATTTTTATAGCTGATGCCATAGGTGGAACTTGCTTAATTTTGCCCCTAAATCCATCTAGAACTGCCTCAAGATCCTCTCTAGTGACAAAACCGCTTCTTTTCTCCACAACTTCACCATAAGCATCCATTGTTGTTGTTGATGTACCTAAGACAAGTTCTGCAATATAGGTCTTTTTTTGATCAAGAAGATATTCTAAAACTCTTGTGGCTTTGCCTATTCCTAAAACTAATACACCACAAGCACCTGGATCTAATGTACCTGCATGACCTATTCGCCTTTGACCACTTAGACGGCGCATCTGTTGCACTACATCATGTGATGTTGGTCCTGATACTTTAAGTAAATTCACTACACCATTCATCTGTCTAATGCACCTCTTTGGTGGCCTTGAGCACTTGTTCAATCGCCTGGTCTAATGATCCTTCTATAACTAATCCTGCTGCTTGTTTATGTCCTCCACCACCAAATTTACCTGCAAGTTTGGCTACATCATATTTCCCATGAGACCGTAAAGAGACCTTGATAAGATTGTCCTCTTTTTCCTTAAAGACTATAGCTACATCAACATCTCCTACCATTTTAGTGTAGGTTGTCAGTTCCTCCGCTGCCCCAAAATCTAAGCCTAATTCATCTATCTCTTTATAGCTTATCCAGGTATAGCAAACATTGTCAGCGATAGTAAGACGAGTAAACGACTTAGCAAGAAGTTTAAAATAATTCAATGATTTGTTCTCGTGAATCTCAGAACTGATCAATGAAGGCTCTACTCCTGCCTCTACAAGCAAGGCCGCTTTTTTTAGGGTGTCTGCGGTAGTGTTTGAGTAGCGAAAACCGCCTGTGTCGGTAAAAATTGCCGTATAAAGTGGTACACTAAGGCTTTTCTCTAAAGATAACCCCATAGTCTCTATAAGATCCATAATAATCTCACCTGTAGCAGCTCTAGATGGATCAACTAGGTTTATATGGCCATATTCAGGATTTGAATCATGATGATCAATATTTATTGTGGTCTTGGCGCTTTTAAAAAGTTCAAGGCCTTTTTTGCCGAGGCGGTGAGCATCTCCAGCATCTATAGCTACAGCTACATCAAAACTACCTTCAACATCTTCAGTTAGATACAACTCACCGGCCTCTAACAAAAACTCTAAATAAGACGGTATTCTGTCTTCACATGCCATGGTAACATCTTTACCAAAACTTCTTAAAGCTCTCCCTAAAGCTAAAAGTGATCCTAGACAGTCACCATCAGGAGAAACATGACAAAGAAGAAGTATGCGGTTATTTTGTAGTAAGAGCGTTTTGATCTTACTAATTGTCGCCATCACCCTCATCGATCTCCTTTTTGGACACTTCATCTAAAAGTTCCATTATGCGTGCTCCTCTTTTGAGAGAATCATCGTATTTAAAGACAATCTCTGGAGTTACTCTTAGCCTTATGCGTTTGCCGATTTCTGTACGGATAAAACCTGTGGCTTTTTCTAAACCGATCTGTGTTTGCTCAAGTTTATCCTCTTCAATTGTTGAGTAAAAAACTTTAACATAGCTTAGATCGTCGCTTATTTCAACATCAGTAATGGAAATAAATCCAATCCGAGGATCTTTGACATCTTTACTTAAAATATCAGCAATCTCTTTTTTAATTTCTTCCCCTACTCGATCTTTACGGGAAAATCGCTGCATAAAAAACCCTGCCTTTCTTAAACAGTAAAACAGGCTAGCTATTCAACCTGTATCATCTGATAGGCTTCGATAATGTCACCTTCTTTAATATCATTAAACTTCTCAAAGCCGATACCACACTCAAAACCAGCAGCAACCTCTCGAACATCGTCCTTAAATCTTTTAAGAGAACCTAGATCGCCTTCATATATGACAATATTATCTCTTAGTACCCTGGCTTTTGCTGAGCGATGTATCTTGCCATCTGTGACATAACAACCGCCAACATTACCGATCTTAGGTACCTTAAAGACTTCCCTAACCTCTGCATGGCCAATAACTTCTTCTTTATATTTAGGATCTAACATACCCTTTAGAGCTTTTTCAATATCATCTACTGCATCATAGATAACACGATACAATCTGATATCTACTGACTCTCTTTCGGCTTGTTTTTTAGCAATAGGATCAGGACGCACATTAAAGCCAATGATAATAGCATTTGATGCCGATGCTAACATTACATCACTTTCGTTTATAGCACCTACACCTGTATGGATTGCCACAACTTTAACCTCTGAAGTTGAGACCTTTTCTAATGACTGTTTTACTGCTTCTGCTGAGCCTTGAACATCTGCTTTAATCAAAAGCTTAAGTTCTTTGATCTCTGCACTTTTAATTTGGGCAAACAGATCATCAAGAGAGACTTTTGTTGTCTTTTGCATTTTTTCTTTTTCTTTAGCTAACCGTTTTGTAGCAATCTCCCGTGCCTCTTTATCATCGGTTGCTACTTGAAAAAGATCTCCTGCTTGAGGCACATCATTTAGACCTAGTACCTCTACAGGCATAGAAGGCCCAGCTTCTTTAATGTTTTGGCCTCTGTCATTTACCATAGCTCTAATACGCCCATAGACTCCACCTGCAACTACAGAGTCACTTACTTTAAGAGTTCCTTGTTGTATAAGAACTGTTGCCACAGGACCTCTAGATCTATCGAGTTTAGCCTCAATAATAGTACCTACTGCTTTACACTCTACAGGAGCTTTGAGTTCCTGCATCTCAGAGACAAGAAGAATCATATCTAAAAGATCTTCGATTCCTTCTCCTCTTAAGGCTGAAACTGGAACACATATAGTGTCTCCGCCCCAATCTTCAGGTATTAGTCCCTGTTCTGCAAGTTGCTGTTTAACATGATCTGGATTAGCACCTGATGCATCCATCTTATTGATGGCGATAATAATAGGCACTTCTGCTGCTTTAGCATGATTTATTGCCTCAATTGTTTGTGGCATAACACCATCATTGGCAGCAACAACAAGCACTGCAATATCAGTTACTTGGGCTCCCCTTGCTCTCATAGAAGTAAATGCCTCATGGCCTGGAGTATCTAAAAAGGTGATTTTTTTATCGTTTATCTCTACCTGATAGGCACCTATATGCTGTGTTATTCCACCAGCTTCGCTCTTTGCAACCTCCGCATTGCGAATCCTATCAAGTAGTGTAGTTTTACCGTGGTCAACATGACCCATGATAGTTACTACAGGGGCTCTAGGTAGCCTTTCTATACTATCATCTACTCTAAAGAGATCCTCTATTGAGGCTTCTTCACCCTTTACATTTACCTGTTTTTGCTTAAGTTTCACACCGAACTCATCAGCAATAATTGCTGCTACATCAAATTCAAGATCAGCATTTTTAGTAAGCATCATACCTAAATCCATTAATTTAGCAATAACTTCTGTGACAGAAACATTGACTTTTTCGGCAAAAGATTCAACAGTAAGTGCTTCATCAATTTCAACGATTCTTTTTTTCTTCTTTTTGGAAGGGCTTTTAACTTTTGGTTCTTCTTCCAATTCTTCAATTTCTTCGATGGTGGTATCCTCCAATACTGCAAAAGCATCTTTTAGTAAACCAACTATATCATCTTCTACTGTACTCATATGACTAGTTATATCCATACCTAATTCATTCAAATAATCAATTATCTCCTTACTTGAAACACCGAGGTCCTTTGCTAATTCGTAGATTCGGACTTTACCCATCTACTCACCCCCAAGATTTAGTGATTCTTTTAATGTTTTCGTCCAATTAAAATCAGTTACTGCTATAACAGCAGCTTTTTGAAACCCAATAGGTTTTCCTAAAGCTTGTTTATCGGCAATTTCAAATAGTTCTACCTCATGTTTTTTCGATAGATGCAAAAAGTTTCTTCTTGTAGATCTCCCTGCATCTTTAGCTAGAAGAATAAGCTTCGCTTTGCCAGAAACAATAGCCTCTTCACAAGCTTTTTGGCCAACTAATAATGCTCCTGCTTTTTTTGCCATACCAAGCATTGTCATTGGTCTAGAAGTTCCTCTCTTAGTCGATTATAGATATCTTGAGAGACTTCTACAGTAAGTGCTTTTGATAATCTATCTCCTTTATAGGCTTTTTCGAGGCACTCACTTTTTTTACATATATAAGCACCTCTACCATTTAGTTTGCCTGTATAATCAATTTTCACTTCACCTTCAGGGGTTTTGACGATGCGGATTAGTTCCCTTTTTGCGTACTTCTGTCGACAGCCAATACAGCTTCTTTCAGGAATCTTTTTCGTTTTCACCTTCGTCATCTTCATTCACCTCTGAACCAACTTGGCTCTCGCTTTTAATATCTATCTTCAAACCGGTTAATTTAGCTGCAAGCCTAGCATTCTGTCCCTCACGGCCTATTGCCAATGAGAGTTGATCGTCGGGTACTATAACCCTAGCGATCTTTTCTTCATCATCTATTATCTCTACATGAGTTACTTTTGCTGGAGATAAAGCGTTAGCTACAAAAACGGCAGGTTCTTTATCCCAAGGTATAACATCGATACGCTCACCGTGGAGCTCATCTACTACAGCTTTGATTCTTGCACCTTTAGCACCTACACAAGAACCCACTGGATCGACGTTGTCATCTAACGAATGAACTGCAACCTTGGAACGGTTTCCTGCTTCTCTAGCCACTGATTTAATCTGTACTACACCCTCATGAACTTCTGGGACTTCAAGTTCAAGTA
>DUTE01000428.1 GCA_012842235.1 Bacillota bacterium | reverse complement strand
CTCCGTGAAGTTCTTTTAACATATTGAACTATCGGAGATTTATACTATCGGGGAAAGAACTCTTAGTGACGATTTAACAGACTTAGAAAACGGAATAGATTTTCTGCAACAAAATATTAAGATTGAATTGGATAGGAAAGATGGAAGAAGATATTATCCTTCCGCAGTTCATCCGATATTTTTACCACTGAATATGACAGAAGTCTATGCTATGACAGTTGGGTTAAAGAGGGTAGCCGAGAATACTTCTTACCAAAGCATTATGGACGATATGGCTGACTGGATCTACTCGCAGCTCTCACCGTATGCTCAAAAAATTATAAATAAATCATTACACCTACAAATGAGCGATATGGAATTTAAAACCAGGGAACAGAAGTTTTTAAAAGAAGGTTTTCTAGTTGACAGAAATAGAAAAAATAGATTGGTTTACATAGAGAAGAGAAGAGCAATTGTAAGGATAATCTTCAAAGAAAAAGATGAGGCAAAAGAAATAGAGGGACGAATATCTTATCTTAGAGGTGATATGGTAAGAATTGAAACCGAGAGCAGCGGTTATTTAGAGGTATCTTGTAACGATATTATTGATATACAGGAAATTAAAAAATGAAGCTAAGCTTCTTAAAACCTCCTTTTGTTTCGAGTAAACTTGAAGTAAAAGGAGGCTTTTTTATGGAAAGAGTATTTGTTTATGGATCTTTGAGACAAGGTTTTTGGAATTTCCAAAACCTGCTTAAAGGTAAGGTTAATTCAATAGTTTCAGCGGAGATAAAAGGGAACCTATATCACTTGCCTGAAGGCTACCCGGCTGCCATCGAAGGGGATGGGAATGTTAAAGGGGAAGTGTTGGAACTAGTTGATGACGATTTGTTAGCTAGGTTAGATAGCTTAGAGGGCTACAGAGGGGTGGGACAAAACAACTTATATGAGAGGAAAAAAGTTAATACCAGATTGAAAGACGGTGAAGAAATCTCTTGTTGGGTCTACTTCTATAGCAGGGGTAATCTCCAACATCTAAAAAAGAAAGGAGTATTGATTACAGACGGCGATTGGAAAAAATTCATAAAGGAGGAAAATGTAAAATGAAAAAGTATTTCGCTTATGGAAGCTGTACAAATCTTGATTCTTTTAAGGAAACTTTAAAGAAAGCAGGTTGTGACAATCGTTTTGATGTTTTAGGAGTAGGGCGCTTGGACAACTATAGGTTAGCATTTACCAGAAAGAAGAATAACGGAACCGGAGCTCTTGATATAATACAGTCAGACGGCGATTACGTGCTAGGAGTCGTTTATGAGATTCCTAAAGAAGCAGAAGGTGAGCTTGATATAAGAGAGGGCTATCCAGACTGTTATAAGAAAATTGATGTTTTTGTAAAAATGGGTGATGTGATGGCGGATGTTTTTACTTATGAAGTTGTAGATAAAATTTCTAGTGAAGTAAGTCCTTCCGATTGTTATTTTAATACTGTGTACGAGGGTATGAAAAATAGATTTCCTAAGCCGTATATTAATAAATATCTTATTCAACATTGCAACGAGAAGTTCAATAAGACACATAACTTGATAGAGGAAAACCGGCTTTACCATAACTATCAAGATACAAAAACTGATTTTATTATCCAAAACCCAGAGCTATACCAACTACTAAAACAGATAGCTATTCATCTTGGCAATGATAATGACATTGTAAACACAATATCTCCTTCACCTGAAGACTTTAGGTTAGTGGTAAAGTTGGTAGAGATAGCAGCTAGGGGAAAACTGGATTTTAGTCATAGAATCGTTAG
>DUTE01000055.1 GCA_012842235.1 Bacillota bacterium | reverse complement strand
TGTGTCAGTTAACAAACTTAGTTTACTGGATAACGCTTCACACGCCATTAACCGTCATTGAACGCTGGCGTCATAGCTATGATGTTTTCCCCGATGTCGATCGTACGCAGCCTTTTGGCTCCGGAGCCACATGCGCGTACCCTTCTCTAGATTTGCAGGTAAGGAATTCGACAGTAGATTCTTTTCAGCTTATATTGCGGGTAACCGATACCCATTTGGAAGGAGAATGGCGATCGGAAAACTCCAGTTTTTATCGGTACGAGGTCTATGAGGCTTATCATCACTATTTAGCCCCCTAATAGAATTGGAGGAAACGTTTGATAATGCTAAAATATAATTAGGGGGTAAAAAGATGAAAAAGAGACATTATGAACAAGAATTTAAGGAACAAATCGTAAGGGAATGCCAAGAAGTTGGAAATATTGCATTAGTTGCCCGACGTCATGGAATATCAAAAAACACAGTACACGGTTGGGTTAGGGCTACTAGAAAAAACGGTTCTACTGTTCCCTTGCCAAGAAGAGAAAAAGAAAGGTTTATTGAAATCGAAAAACGATTAGAAAGCTTAGGGCAAGAAAATGACCAGCTTAAAAAAATTGTTGCCGAAAAGGAACTTGAACTGGCAATTTTAAGGGAGTTACGCGATAAAGTAAACCCTCAGTAGCCGACAAAGTCACCATTGCAAAAAGGTGGATTTCAAAAGGATATAGCATAAAACTAGTCCTTGGCTTTGTCGGATTAGCACCATCCACCTTCTATGAAAACACTTGCATACCGAAACCGAATACAACTAATACTGCAGTGAAAAAGCCGACTATGGGAAGACCTAGGACTGATTTTTCTTATAGTCTAGACGGAAAGAAAATTAGTAATGATCAAATAAAAGAATGGTTGTGCGAATTGGTTTGTGGTGATGGTTTCCCTTATGGTTATAAAAAACTTACAGCAGCCCTAGTGGAGGACTATTTCCTTGTTATTAATCATAAAAAAGTTTATCGGCTATGCAAAGAGTTAAATATTCTAAAACCTCAAAGAATAATTAGACCCAAACATCCTAAGCGGCTTGCGCAAAGAATAGAAGTTACTGGACCTAACCAGCTTTGGGAGATGGATATAAAATACGGTTACATACATGGGGAGGACAGATTTTTCTTCCAGCTGTCAATAATTGATGTTTTTGATCGCTGCGTTATTGACTATCACTTAGGCTTGACCTGTACGGCTAAAGACGCTTGCAGAGTTCTGCGAAATGCCTTAAAGAAGCGGGATATTAAACCTGGTATGAATATGCCTCAAGTTAGGACTGATAACGGACCACAATTTATCTCTAATCTCTTCCGAGAAGTCTGCCGCAAACTTGGGGTGATTCATGAACGAATACCGGTGAAAACCCCAAACATGAATGCTCATATTGAAGCTTTCCATTCCATTTTAGAAGACGATTGTTATAGCAGGAATCAGTTTAAAAGTTACGCGGAAGTTTATGAACAGGTCTCTTGGTATATGGATTATTATAATCAGCGCAGGCGCCATGGTAGCATAAAAAATATGGCTCCGGAAAAATATCACCAAGCTATCATGAGTAAATTTATAAAATCTAAAGCTTTAGTAGCATAATCTCCGGAATTAGGGGGTCAAGGCGGTTTACAGTGTACAACCTCGCTATCCTATGGAAATAGAGCTAGTTGAAGGAGATATACGACAGGCAATAGATGATGCTGACCATATTATGAGTTTTGTCTCTCAGCTTTTTAAATAAACAATATTGTT
>DUTE01000427.1 GCA_012842235.1 Bacillota bacterium | reverse complement strand
GGTACCTCTTTTGTTCCATTGCTAAGAAGATAACTGTTTGGATTGATAGGATATGCCAATGAAGAAACTGCCCTAATAAAAGAGATTACAAATTCATTTTTTACTTCAAAAGCTAACATTAGAGTGTTATATACCAATATTGCTTGGCGTGATTTTGAGAATTGTTTTGATAGCTGCAGCAGCTCGCAAAATACTTGATCTAGGCGGAGCAGGAGCTTTATTTCTACCAGAATTAGGCCTACTTATTGATCTTGGGCAAATGCCTGAAAAAAACTACTCAAAACAACTACTAAATAACATACTCTGACTCTTTTGGTCTCAAAAAAGTTTAAGTCTATTGGCAAGGGGGCATAGTTAACTGATATTGGCTATAGCAATTAATATAAATTGCACAAAGGGCCTGTAGCTTTTACTACAGGCCCTTTGTGTTTCTAATTTACATAAAGTTTTCAAGTATTACTAATCTTTTTTAGTTAGAACTGGAATTATTTACTGTCTAAATTAAGCATGTATTACTTCTATGATCTGTAATATATCTAAAAAAATTGAACAAACTGTCTTATCAATCTTCTAAGTATTAAAACTCAGCCCCGAGATACCTCGAGATACCCTAAATAAATAAGATTTTCCCTACGGCCTACTACCACTATATTGCTGTAATAGAAGACTAAAATCATCTGGTAGAGGAGCTTCAGCTTCACAGATTACTCCAGTTCTAGGATGAAATAGCCTAAGTGAGCAGGCATGGAGTATAGGCCGATCAATGTCTATTGGAAAGCCTCCATAAAGATCATCACCTAAAATCGGGTGATTGATTGCACTTAGATGAACTCTAATTTGATGGGTTCTACCACTTCCAAGACTCAAGCGAAGAAGTGTACAATCATTAAATCTCTCTATAACCTTATATCTTGTAATTGCGTCTTTGCCATCTTGGCTTATTGTTCTTTTAACACCATCTTTGGGATCTTCTATCGGTAAATCTATCACACCGCTATCTTTTTCTACCCTGCCTGAGACAAGAGCTAAATAATCTTTTTGCATTGAATTTATCTCCTTTGAAAGAATCAAAGCTGCTAGCGGATTTTTAGCTGCTAACAATAGACCTGATGTACCTTTATCAAGACGGTTTATGAGAAAACTTGAGGGTTGCTCTCCTTGAGCCACCAAATATCCTGCTAATGCATTAGCAAGTGTCCCTGATATATATTGATGTCTAGGATGAACTACTTGTCCTGCACTTTTATTAACAATAATAATATCACTATCTTCATAAACTACATCTAAAGGCAAATCTTCAGGTTCAACTTTACTTGCAAAAGAAAGAACCACTTCTACTCTATCCCAAGCTTTAGCTTTGTAAACAAGGAGCTTTTCTTCTCCATTTACTAATATCAAACCATAATGCTTTATCTGTCTTATAAGTCCTGTAGAAAAATTGTAATGCCTTTTTAGGATGGTTCGAAGCTGCCACCCTTCTTCAGATGGTAGGATTAATGCCTGGAAAAAAGGTTTTCTTCCCTTCATTTTCACACCACATCCGTTTTTAACTTTGCCAACTTCTTCCAGCCCATTGATGAAAAAAAGCCCTATGCTTAGCAAAGGGCTATTTTGCTTTTTCTAGGGCTCGTTTAGCTGCAGTTCTAAACTTATTGCTTGTGCTTGTTGCTCCTGCAACATCATCGACTTCATCGGGGTCTTGTTTTTCTACCAATTGTTTCTCTAGCTCTTGCATAGCTTCTAGAGCTTTGGGATAAGGATAATCTTCGCCTTTTGGCTCATTGTTTTCCCGAATCTCTTGGTAGTCAACATTTGATATTTTACCATCTTTAACCTGTAACACTATAGAACCAATGTCACCATGATCATCTCTGTCACTTTCTCCGCTATAGGTACCAGAAGCTAATTCTTCTCTTCGAGGCTGTTCTTGCATCTGTTCCTGTTTTTGTTCTATCTCTTCCTTTTTTTCTTCAACCTCACCAGGTCTTCTAAAAATAAAGAAAAGACCTATTACAACAACCGCTATAATCAGTAGCCATATCACTCCACGGTTCATTTAAGGTTCATCTCCTTAAAAAGCAGTCTCTAGTCTCCTTTATCTAGAATACCCTTGCGAGATTGGTTTATTCCAAAATTAAATCCTTAACTACTTCACCATCCCAACTAAGCATACCACCTTGGTAATTGTATACATGTCTAAAGCCATTTTGCGTAAGTATATTAGCTGCACTTAAACTTCTATTTCCTGAGCGGCAAACCACTAAAATATGTTTTTTCTTATAATGTGCTAATTCTTCAAGTCGGTGAGGAAGTTGGTCAAGAGGAATTAGAACACTTCCCCTAATATGGCCAGATCTGTACTCCTCTAGCTCTCTTACATCTAGAAGAACAAGATCGTCCTGGTGTTTTTCCATCATTGATTTCACTTCGTCTGTATCAACATTTAATATAGATAACCTGTGAGGTGATTTTTTTACAGCTAGTACCAAAACAACTCCCACTACAAAAATAACCCCAATCAGAAAACCAGTAGTTTTGTTTCTCAAAAATCTATCTCCCTTTTTTTGCTTTTTGTGCATAATAAAAACTAACTTAGGCATATTATTTATTAGGGTCATCG
>DUTE01000054.1 GCA_012842235.1 Bacillota bacterium | reverse complement strand
TAGGGGGCAACGAGTGGCAAAAGGTAAAACAGAGAGTAAATGCATCAGTACAGGAGATGGCAGAAGAGCTTATAGAACTCTACGCCGCTAGAGAATCTCTGCGAGGACATGCTTTTTCTCAAGATGATGATTTTCAAAAACAGTTTGAAGATGAATTCCCTTATCAAGAGACTCCAGATCAGCTAAGAGCGATTGAAGAGGTCAAAAAAGATATGATGAGGGCCCAGCCAATGGAGCGTCTTCTCTGTGGGGATGTAGGTTATGGTAAAACAGAGGTAGCAATCCGTGCTGCCTTTAAGGCTGTCTCAGATGGCAAACAAGTGGCAATATTAGTTCCTACGACAATTCTTGGTATGCAACACTATACTACGTTTAAAGAGCGTTTTCGAAACTATCCGTTTAATATTAGGCTTTTAAGCAGATTTCAATCACAAAAACAAAATAACGAAACCCTAAGAAAAGTTGCCTCAGGTGGTGTTGATATTGTCATAGGGACACATAGGTTACTATCCAAAGATGTGAAGTTCAAAGATCTCGGTTTAGTCATTGTCGATGAAGAGCAACGCTTTGGTGTGGCACAGAAAGAGAGATTAAAATATCTGAAAAAAAATGTTGATGTTTTGACCATGACAGCTACACCAATCCCAAGAACTCTTCATATGGCTCTTGTTGGTGTTAGAGATATGAGTCTTATAGAAACGCCACCTGAGGATAGATATCCTGTAAGAACCTATGTAACTGAGTATAACCCAGAGACAGTAAGAGAGTCTATCCTCAGAGAACTTGCTAGAAACGGCCAAGTTTACTTTGTTTATAACAGAGTACAAGGCATCGATGATATGGCTGCAAAGATCCAAAAGCTTGTTCCTGAAGCAAGGATTGCTGTGGCTCATGGCCAAATGGATGAGAAATATCTTGAACGGGTTATGGTGCAATTTCTAGAGCGAGAATATGATATTTTAGTCTGTACTACCATTATTGAAACTGGCCTAGATATCTCTAATGTTAATACCTTGATCGTCTATGATGCTGATCATCTAGGTCTATCACAATTGTATCAATTAAGAGGAAGAGTAGGTCGAACCAATAGAGTTGCCTATGCTTACTTTACCTATAGACCAAATAAAGTACTAAACCAAGATGCTCAGAAACGCTTAGGGGCTATTCGCGACTTTACTGAACTTGGTTCTGGTTTTAAACTAGCTATGAGAGATTTAGAGATTAGAGGTGCTGGTAATATCTTGGGGCCAGAGCAACATGGTTTTATTGCTGCAGTTGGCTTTGAACTGTATTGTCAGATGCTTGAAGAGGCTGTAGCAGCAAGAAGAGACAGATCAACAGATGAACTTGAAAGCTTTGAACCCCAGATTAATATTACTCTAGACGGCTATTTACCTAATAGATATATTGAAAACGAAGGCCAAAAAATTGAGATGTATAAGAAAATAAACAGTGTAGTTGATTTAGAGTCTTTGGAAAAAATAGAGGACGAATTAATCGATAGATTTGGTGATCTTCCCCAAGAAGCAGAGAATTTACTCTGGTTTAGTAGGATTAAGCTTTTTGCTTTTGCCCTACTAATTGAAGAAATTACGGAACAAAAAGAGATGGGTAGAGAGAAAACAAGTTTAATCATCCGCTTTAGAAAAGATGCACCACTTGATGGCAACAAGATTCAAAAAGCTTGGGAAAAATACCGAAATCAGATTGGTTTTGTTCACGCCAAAACACCACAATTGAAGCTCCATAAATGGGACCCAAAGTCAAAGGAATCAAGAAAGCTTTTGTTAAACCTACTAGAGATACTTGCAGAACAATAAATAGGACCAAGCAAGAAGGAGAGCGAAAAGAAATGGTTACAGTAGTGGGTGTGGGAATAGGTTCAATAGATGATTTAAGTAAAAAAGCAAAAGAGGCAATAACAAAGGCCAAACGTCTTGTTACTACAGCAAGCTGGCATAATGTTTGGCAAGAATTGCCCTTGACTAACAGCGAAATTGAAGTTTGGGATGATTTAAAAATATCCCAAAGGATCGATAAGTTAAAAGGATTGAAAGAGGATATTGTTTTAGTGGTGGCAGGGGATCCGAGTCTAGATGAAAAATATTTTCTTGAATTAGAAGATATAAAAATAATGAACTCTACTGCTCGATTTAATTCTTTACCACTGCCTAATAACTGGTGTTACACAGATTCTAATGGCTTAGAAAAGATCTATGGGCAAAATACTTTGGTTAGAGTTTACCCTGGTACATGGGAGGAAATAAAAAAATCCTTACCAGCAAACTTAAAAGTATATTATGAAAACCGCTTAAAAACTGGACAAGCCGTTGTTTCAGATTTACAAATAAGCGATGGTTATGTACTAATACCAAAAAGATTTAGAGCAAAACCAATAGACAATCTTTTGCAAATTATGAGGCGTCTAAGGGCTCCTGATGGTTGTCCCTGGGATAAGGAACAGACATTTTTGTCTCTTAAACCTTATATTGTCGAGGAAGCATATGAACTATGGGATGCTGTAGACTCAGGAGACAATGATCTCATAGTAGAAGAATTAGGAGATGTGCTTTTGCAAGTTGTCTTTTATTGTGCCATAGCCGAAGAGTCTGATCTATTCGACTTTAATCAAGTGGCAGAGGTTGTTTCAGACAAACTTATTCATCGCCACCCACATGTCTTTGGCAATGTAGTTGCAGACACACCACAAGAGGTTATGATAAATTGGGATGCTATTAAGAAGAGGGAAAAAGGCAAAGAAGATAGATTATCGATCTTAGATGGGGTACCTAAACATCTACCTGGGCTGTCTAAAGCCCAAAAAGTACAAAAAAAGGCTGCAAAGGTTGGTTTTGATTGGTCAGAGATTGAACCGGTTTGGGACAAGGTAGAAGAGGAACTAAAGGAATTAAAAGAAGCACAAGATTATGATTCAAAAGAGGAAGAACTTGGCGATCTCCTCTTTGCCATAGTTAATTTAGCACGTTTCCTCAAAATAGATCCAGAAGTGGCATTAACTAAGACTATAAACAAGTTTCAAAAACGTTTTAGATATATAGAAAACCATTCTGGCAGACCGTTAGAAGAGATGACCCTTGAAGAGATGGATGTTTTTTGGGAAGAGGCTAAAAAAGAGGATAAGTAGAGCTTAAAAAAAGCAAAATACCCTTTGGAGGGGTATTTAATGAAAAAAAGATTACTTCTACTTTTATCCTTGTTATTGCTTCTTACAGGTTGCCAAATGCCTTGGCAAAAGTCTAAAGAACCAAAAGTATCTCTGTATCTAACAAAGACAGGCGAAAAAAAAGAACTTCTTCTTGAGGATTATCTTGCAGGGGTTGTAGCTGGTGAAATGCTTCCCAATTGGCCCAAAGAGGCCTATGCAGCTCAGGCTATTTTAGCTAGAACCTTTACTATGGAATTTATCAATCGCGGGGGAGTTCGAGAAAAATACGGCACAGATCTTTCTGATGATATCACCGAGACACAAGCATATAATCCAGATGGGGTCTCCCAGGTAATTCTTGATGCAGTAAAAGAGACAAGAGGTATGGTTGTTACTTATAATAAAGAATATATTAAGGCCTGGTTTCATGCATTTTCAGGTGGCGAGACAACAACAGCTAATACTGGTTTAAACTACCAAAAAAGAGAGCCGCCATATATTAAAGTTGTTCAAGATCCTGGGATTGACTATGCTCCCCCAGAAGATAGAAGTTGGAGTGCTTCGTATTCTTTTGAGGAGATAACTAAGCTTTTAGGTGCTGTGGGCTTGAGCAATTTTCCTGTGCAGAATGTAGAGATAAGCAAAAAAAATGACCAGGGAAGAGCTACTGAGTTTACCGTGTCAGGAAACGGTAATTCACAGGTTATACCTGGTGCAGAATTTCGGATTGCCCTTGACTCTACGAGGCTTAAATCTATATGGATTGATAGTATACAAAGAAACGATACTGGGGTAGTCTTTTTAGGTAAAGGTTATGGACATGGTGTAGGCATGAGCCAATGGGGCGCTTACGCTTTAGCTGAACAAGGTAAAAAAGCAGAGGACATTGTCCGCTACTTTTTTGAAGGTGTTGAGATTACAAAAAGCTATAGGTAGTCATACATGTCCCCTCTTATTAATAAGCTGAAGTAGAGGATAGAGGGGGGATAGAAGTGGTCATTGAAGAAAGGCGTGTAGGTCAGCTAAAAAACCATCAGATCCTTTTAAAAAACCGCCAAGAGCTCGTTGTAGAAGGTGTACTAAGCGTGGAGAGCTTTGATGATCAAGAAGTGATCTTGGAAACTGAAGAAGGGCTCTTAATTGTCAGGGGAGAAAACCTCAACGTAAGCCAACTAAACATAGACGCAGGTAAGTTAAATGTAAACGGTAGTGTAACAACAATAGAATATATGGGAAGTACTGGCCATAAATCCGGTTTGTTTGGGAAGCTTTTTCGTTAAAAGTAGCAGATATGGGGCTAGAGACATATTATGGATAGCCATGTTAGGAGGGGATATCTGTAATGTCTCTAGCCTCTCAGCTAGTTTCTTTTTGCTATCTAATGCTTTTAGGTCTCATATGGGGTTTTTTGTGGGAACTTTTAGAAGAATTGTCAAAAGATCCCCAAAAAGGTGCAGTACTTCTTTTTATCTTTATGCTACCAATTTCCGGTGTAATCTGGTATTTAAGCAATGGTGGAGCATTTCGCTATTATGTACCTATATCTGTGGTTTTGGGTGTACTAATTTTTTCATTTATTTCAAAACAAACAATCGGTGCGACTTTAGCCCTATGCCTAAAGAGAATTTTAGGTTCTATCGGCTTATTGTTTTCTATTTTCTGGCTTTTATTACGTTTAGGTATGGAAAGTATTGCTTTAATAATGTATGCTATATGTAGAAGATTCAGTTTTCGTAAAAAAATGCCCCTAAATTCAATTAGATCCTAGGTTTTGCATATTAGCTAGGAGGATGAAGCAGATGGCCAAGAAAAAATGGAGGCCAAATGTTAAGCAATTTTTTTTAACACTAGTGTTAGTGGCCATAATGAGCTGGAGTATTTTAAACATTTTTGCTACCCAAAAAGAAGTGCGAAAATTAAATAAAGAGCTTCAGAGAATAACACTATCTATCTCTAATGTGCAAGACAAGCAAAAAGAGATTTACCAGGAAATAGAGAAATGGAAAGATCCTGAAATTATTGAAGCTGTTGCCAGAAAAGAATTAGGTTTTGTTAGACCAGGAGAAACTACTTATATGTTTAGTGAATCAGTGCAACCTGCTAACGAAACCGAAGTTACTGAAAGAAAGGGAGCCAGTCGAGAAGGAATTGGCAACTGAGTTGACATTGTACTAAACGTTGATATAATATATAGAGAAAAGCTTATATGCTTAATAATATTGAGGAGGAGTCCCTTCTAGTATGTCCATCGATGTTGGGAGCGTTGTAGAAGGTAAAGTTACTGGTATTACAAATTTTGGTGCATTTGTTGAGCTAGGCAATGGTCAGACAGGTCTAGTTCATATTTCTGAAGTCGCTGACGAATATGTGCAGGACATTAATGATTATTTAAAATTAAATGAGACTGTTAAAGTTCGAATTTTATCAATTAAAGATGGTAAAATTGGCCTTTCCATAAGAAAGGTTGACGGCGTTAACAAAGAACGCTCTCGACGCAAGAACCAGCAGTCAGATAAGAGTTTTGAACTTAAACTTTCTAAGTTTCTTAAAGATAGTGAGGCAAGACAGAAAGATCTTAAGAAGAATCAAGACTCAAAAAGAGGGGGTCGTGGTTCAGCCCGCATTAGCGCTAACAGTGGATTTTAACTCGAATTAAATTATGGGCATCCAAACGGATGCCCTTTCTTGTCTCTAATACAGATTGGGGGTAAAAAACCAAGATGGAAGAACGAATTATATCTCAATTAGGACGAAAACCACAAGGTAGTTTTGTGATAGACAAGTTTTGCCCTTGGGGTTATCCTATGGTGATAAAGAATCACCCCCATGAAGGCTCGATTTTACCAACTCTCTACTGGCTAACCTGTCCCTATATTGTTAAGATAGTATCGCGCATGGAAGCCAAAGGCCTAGTTGGTGAATATGATAACCGTCTTATAGAGGATCAAGAATTCCGTTTGGCTTTAGAAAAGGCTCACAAAAGTTATGCTTTTGAGCGTAGCAAACTTATCGACAGAGATGCTAAACTACCAAAGGGTATTATAGATAGGTTGCTTAACTCAGGAATAGGTGGCTCGGAGAATAAAGAAGGTGTAAAATGTCTCCATATGCATCTTGCTCATTTTTTAGCAACGGGGAAAAACCCTATAGGCAAAGAGGTGTGGCAAGAGATCTTAGCTTGGGAGGCGGATGATTGTCCTAGCAATTGCCCTTCTATTCCTCCATTAAAGAAGCGTCCCAAAGCTATAATTGATGCAGGAAGCAACACTTGCCGTTTATTGATTTTAGGAGGTTTTTTGCAACCACTGCAAATACCTATTTACTACCAGGAAAAAAACAATTATTGGCAAGCGATATACCAAGAGACAATAACCACCGAAGCTGGGCGAGATCTCGAATTAGGCAGAAAAAAGACTATAGAGGCAGTTGAAAGATATTTGGAAATAATTAATAAAAACGGTGCGGAGCTGGTTGCTGCAGTAGCTACCGGCATTTGGAGACAAGTTGGTGCTCCGTTAGATCTTCTTAAAGTTATTTCCGGGAAAAAAGAGGCTCAACTATCTTTTGCAGGGGTCTGTCGTTCTCTTTCTTTAAAAGACGAGGTTACAGTTGTTGATCTAGGTGGAGGAAGTCTAGAGATAGCAAGTGGTAAAGTTGGGTCGCTTAGCAGTTTAGAAACATTTGATTTAGGTTTTTGGACTGTGGGGAAAAAATTACAGTTAAGTTATCCACCATCAAGGACTCAACTTGCCTTAGTTCAAGATTATGTTAGATCAAAGATAAAGAGCCTAGAGATAAAGGGCAAAATTGTTATGATTGGTGGTACCGCTACTACGTTAGCAGGTTTAGCGTTAGGTCTTAAAGAGTATGACCCCCAAAAGATTCACGGCTATACCCTAGACTTAAATGGTTGTATTCCAAAGAATCTTCCTGTATGGGCCAAAGATCGTGAATCAAGCATTGCTATTGGTTATGAGATATTAAAGGCTGTAGCATCCATTGCTAATACAAATACTGCAATTATCAGCGATATAGGTCTTATGGGAGGTCTTTTTTCATAAATTGAAAAAAAAACGGGAAGAATGATTGACCTAACTCCAACAATGTAGTAAAATACACTATGTGAATGTGCGAGGGTGGCGGAATGGCAGACGCAGCGGAC